>DAOMOI010000244.1:0-4153 GCA_035444225.1 Aquamicrobium sp.
AAGAAGATGATCAGCGTCGTCATCGCCACCTTGGAGGCCATGCCGAAGCCGAACCAGAGCACGAAGAGCGGCGCCAGCACGAAGACGGGAAACGCCTGCAACACCAGTACCATCGGCCACGCCAGCCGGCCGAGCCGGGGAAAGGCCGCGACCGCCAGCGCCGTGGCGACGCCGAGCGCGACGCCGGCGGCGAAACCGGCACCGATCTCGCCCAGCGTCACCAGCGCATGGCCGGCAAGGAACTGCCACTGGCGGACCAACGCATCGAGCACGGCGAGCGGCGGCGGCAGGATGTAGCGCGGCGGCGCCAGCGCCACCACCAGCGCCTGCCATGTCAGGCCGAGCACGAGGACCGTGCGCAGGAGCGCGGAAAGCGCGGGCATGGCGACAGCCTAGCCGCGTGCTGGCTTGAGCGAAGGACCGTTGAACTGCATCGTGCGATCTCCCGACTGGCATCTGGAGATCCGGTGTGGCTAAGCGGGAGGGAAGTCCGGCCTGCTTCGCGGCCCTTTTTCCGTTCCTACGCCGGCATGACCCGGATCAGGTTCAAGGGTCCGGCTCACCGCCGTC
Organism: Aquamicrobium sp.; assembly: GCA_035444225.1. Classification (GTDB taxonomy): domain Bacteria; phylum Pseudomonadota; class Alphaproteobacteria; order Rhizobiales; family Rhizobiaceae; genus Aerobium. The sequence goes on from DAOMOI010000244.1 coordinate 571, forward strand.
TCAGCGCCGCATGGCGCACCCCTCGGAATGGGATCATCTAGCCGCAGTCGGGCGGCGCAGTCAACCGCACCTCATCAGCCCGCCTCGGCGGCCCAGGCGCGGATCAGGTGGCTGGCGATGGCGCCGGGCGGGGGGACGGCGAGGCCTTGCGTGTGGCTTCCCGCGATCATCGCCCGCACCTCGTCGCGGGAGAACCAGCGGCAATCCTCCAGTTCACGGCCGTCGAAGGCGATGTCCCCGGTCAGCGCCTCGCCGAAGCAGCCGATCATCAGCGAATAGGGAAACGGCCAGGGCTGGCTGGCATGATAGACGACGCGGCCGAGGCGGATGCCGGATTCCTCCAGCACCTCGCGCCGCACCGCCGCCTCGATGGTCTCGCCCGGCTCGATGAAGCCTGCCAACGTGGAATACATGCCGGGCGCGAAATGCGGGCTGCGCCCGAGCAGGCATTCGTCGCCACGCAGCGCAAGCATGATCGCCACGGGATCGGTGCGCGGGAAATGCTCGGCGCCGCAGGCCGCGCAGGCGCGCTTGTAGCCGCCGATGCGCATCTCGGTCCTGGCCCCGCAGCGGCCGCAGAAGCGGTGGTTCCAGTGCCAGGACAACAGCGCCGCGCCCTGCGCCAGCTCGCCCAGCGTCTCGGCCCCGACCAGCCCCTGCACGTAGACCGAGCGGTGGTCGATGGCCTTGACGCCTTGCGGAAGCGCCTCCGGCTCGATCGCGCCGGGCGCCATGACGACCGGGCCTTCATCCGACATGCCGAGCAGCACGGCGTGGTCGAGCTTCGCGCCCATGGCGCGCGCCTCGTCGAGGCTGAAATAGGCGTCGAAGCCGCCGCCGTTGAGCTTGAGATAGAGCCGCCCGCCGCGCGACTGCATGATGCGGGTGCGCGGATCGGCGAGCGCGACGGCGAGCGCATCGTCGGTGCGGTTCTCGGACTGGCGGTCGATGCGGTTGCCGGCGAAGCCGACGAAGCTGCTCGGCTCGCGCTCGGGCGCGAGGAAAAGAGGGAAGGTCATGAAGCCTGTTGCCTATGGCGAGAGCGCCGATCTTATCGCGGCGACGAACTTGTGCAAATCCTCGCGCCTGTATGCCTCGCGCGGGCCCGCGCCCCAGACCGGACCGGGCCAGCCGGGGTCGCCCTCGCTGCGGGCGACGACGTGGACATGGAGCTGCGGCACGATGTTGCCGAGGGATGCGATGTTGATCTTGCCGCATTGGGTGACGCGCTTCAGCGCCTGCGCCACCATCGTGGTCTCGAAGCTCAGCATCGCCTGGTCGAGCGGCGTCATGTCGTGGATTTCCACCGCGCCGGGCCGCTGGGGAACGAGGATCAGCCACGGCCAGCGGCTGTCGTTCATGAGCCACATCAGCGGCTCGCTGTCGCGCTCGATACGGGGATCGAGCACATATCCTCCCGTCGAAGCGTGCATTCCTTCTCCCTCTTTCCTTAGGGGAAGCTAAAGGTGCGCGCGGCCGGCTGCAAGCAAATCGTGCGGCATCCGGGCGGCGGCCTTGCAATCGGGCGGTAAATTGACGATATGGGGCGCGGGAGGTTGGTGGTGGACGCGCCACTCGCCAACCGGGTCAGGTCCGGAAGGAAGCAGCCCTAACGAGCCACGGCACGGGTCATCGTGCCAGCCTCCCACCTTTCTTTTACGCCATCCACCGGAGCATGGCCGTCGCGCGGTTGACGCCGGCCTTCTCCGGGGGCGAAACTCGACGCTTCGCAAGCTCCCGAAGGACGTTTTGGCCGCAGGCATGGCAGATACCGACAAAGACGCGACCAGATCTGCCGCCTATCGCGTGCTGGCGCGCAAGTACCGCCCGCGCGACTTTTCCGGCCTGATCGGCCAGGAGCCGATGGTGCGCACGCTCACCAACGCCTTCGCCACCGGCCGCATCGCCCAGGCGTGGATGCTGACCGGCGTGCGCGGGGTGGGCAAGACGACGACGGCGCGCATCCTGGCACGGGCGCTCAACTACAGGACCGATGCGGTCGACGCGCCTTCGGTCGATCTTTCCGTGCCCGGCCTGCATTGCGAGGCGATCATGGAAGGCCGCCATGTCGACGTGGTCGAGATGGACGCGGCCTCGCATACCGGCATCGACGACATCCGCGACATCATCGAGCAGGTGCGCTACGCGCCGGTCTCGGCCCGCTACAAGGTCTACATCATCGACGAGGTCCACATGCTGTCCAACCAGGCCTTCAACGGCCTGCTGAAGACGCTGGAGGAGCCGCCGCCGCATGTGAAGTTCATCTTCGCCACCACCGAGATCAGGAAGGTGCCGATCACCATCCTGTCGCGCTGCCAGCGTTTCGACCTGCGCCGCATCGACGCCGCGCTGATCAAGGGACATCTGGCGCATATCGGCGCGCTCGAAGGGGTGGAGGCCGAGGACGAGGCGCTGACCATGATCGCGCGCGCGGCCGAAGGCTCGATGCGCGACGCGCAGTCGATCTTCGACCAGGCCATCGCCCATTCGTCGGGGCAGGTGACGGCCGATACGGTGCGCGACATGCTCGGCCTCGTCGACCGCGCCCGCACCATCGACCTGTTCGAGGTGCTGATGAAGGGCGACGTCGGCGCGGCGCTGACCGCTTTCCGCGCCCAGTACGATGCCGGCGCCGACCCGGCAACGGTGCTGACGGAGCTGGCCGAGTTCAACCATCTGGTGACGCGGCTGCGCTTCCTGCCGGCGGCCGCCGACGACGCCTCGCTGTCGCAGGACGAGCGCGGCCGCGGTCTCGACTTCGCCAAGGCGCTTTCGGTGCGGGTCCTGTCGCGGACATGGCAGATGCTGCTCAAAGGCATCAGCGAGGTCCAGCAGGCCAGCCGGCCGGTCGCCGCTGCCGAGATGGTGCTGATCCGCATCGCCCATGCCGCGAGCCTGCCGACACTGGACGAGGCGCTGAAGATGCTGGAGAACGGCGCGCCGGCGGGAGCCCCGCGCCCGACGAACGGTGGCGGTGGTGTGCCCGCCGGCGGTTCCACCGGCGGCGCGCAAGGGCTGGGGTCGGCCGTGGCTCAAGCGCGGATGGCCGCGCAGCCTTCCGGCGGCGGCCAGACCATGCGGCTCGTCGCCGCGCAGCCCGCTCCCGAGACGCGCCCTTCCTTCGAGACGGCGAACCCCGCGCCGGAACCCGAGACTGAGCCCGCGCCGGGCGTCGGGGTGCGCACGCTCGCCGACATCGCCGCCCTTGCCGACACCCATCGCGACATGGCCTTCAAGGTGCTGCTCAAGCGCCATGTGCGGCCGGTGCGGCTGTCGGACGGCCATATCGAGGTCGGCCTCACAGCGGACGCGCCCAAGACGCTGCTCAACGACCTCTCCACCCGGCTCCAGAGCTGGACCGGCAGGCGCTGGGTGGTGTCGCTGTCGCGCGGCGAGGAAGGCGGCGCCACGCTGGCCGAGACCGAGAACGCCCGGCGCGAAAGCGCGCTGGTGGACGCGCGCAGCGACCCGGCGGTCGCCGCGATCCTGTCGCGCTTTCCCGGCGCGAAGATCATCGACGTGCGCATCCCCGACGCCGCCGGCGAGACCGACGAGGACGAAACCGGCGCGGCCCCGCTCGATG
>DAOMOI010000245.1:0-4114 GCA_035444225.1 Aquamicrobium sp.
CGCGGATCAATGCGATGTCGACGCGGTTGACGCGGTGGACCGGCTCCAGCGCCCCGGTCTCGGCCGACCAGACGAAGCAGTCGGCGGCGGCGAGGTCGGTCGCCTCCGGCTCGCGCGGAGCCAGCCGCGCGACGGCCGCGATCAGGCGATCGAGCTTTTTTTCGAGCGTCTCGGGGAGCGTCTCGGGGAGCGTCTCGCGTCGGGTCTCGGGCAGCATGTCGTTCATGGCGGGGCAGGCTCTCATCTCGGGTCGGGGACAATCCGGCCTAACATGCCCGCCGTCCGGCGAAAAGCCGGCGCCCGCGGTTGCATTGGCGCAGCCAGCGATTATATTCCGGCCACTTTTCACGCGGCCGCGTCGCGGCCGCCTCGCCAGCAGTCTCAGGAGTTCTCCCATGCTCGTTACCCCGGCATACGCCCAGGCGGTCGGCGGCGGCCCCGACATTCTCGTCAGCATCCTGCCGTTCGTCCTCATCTTCGTCATCATGTACTTCCTCATCATCCGGCCGCAGCGCACGCAGATGAAGAAGCGCGGCGAGATGCTGGCGGCGATCCGCCGCGGCGACACCGTCGTCACCGGCGGCGGCCTCGTCGGCAAGGTGACGAAGGCCAATGACGACGACCTCGAGGTCGATCTCGGCAACGGCGTGAAAGTGACGGCGCTGCGCGCCACCATCGCCGACGTGCGGGTCAAGGGCGAGCCGGTCGCCAACCAGAACGCCAAGAAATAACCGCAATCGCGGCCAATTCGGGAGTGGCCGCATTCGCGGCCGATGCAGCGATATGCGACGCGGGCAACCGGCCCGCGTCCGGCTGGACGGATAAACGATGCTTCATTTCTCGCGCTGGAAGACGATCTCGATCTGGCTGGTAGTGTTCCTGGCGGTCATCGTCAGCGCGCCAAACATGCTGTCCCAATCGCCGCTGGCGTCGCTGCCGGACTGGCTGCCGAAGCGGCAGATGACGCTCGGCCTCGACCTTCAGGGCGGCTCGCACATCCTGCTCCAGATCGACCGCAACGACCTGATCAACGACCGGCTCGAAGGCACGCGCGACGACATCCGCACCGCGCTGCGCGAGGCGCGCATCGGCTATACCGGCCTTTCGGGCTCGGGCCACAACGTCCAGGTGCGCATCCGCGACGCCGAGCAGATCGAGGCGGCGAAGGCCGCGCTCGCCGGGCTGACGCAGCCGGTCTCGTCCGGCATGTTCGGAACGGGAAGCGTCGTCGAGCTGACGATGGCCGAGCCGGAGCCCGGCCTCCTGCGCTTCACGCTGACGGACGAGGGCATCAACTACCGCGTCGGCACGGCGGTCAACCAGTCGGTCGAGGTGGTCAATCGCCGCGTCAACGAGCTCGGCACCACCGAGCCGATCATCCAGCGCCAGGGCAACGACCGCATCCTCGTGCAGGTGCCGGGTCTGGACGACCCGCAGCGGCTGAAGGACATTCTCGGTCAGACCGCCAAGCTGACCTTCCAGATGGTCGACCAGACCATGCCGGTGGAGGAGGCGCTTCAGGGCCGCCCGCCCGCCGGCACGACGGTGATGTATTCCAATGACGAGCCGCCGGTTCCCTACATCATCGAGAACCGCGTCATCGTCTCGGGCGAGAACCTCGTCGACGCGCAGGCGACCTTCGACCAGCGCACCAGCGAGCCGGTCGTCTCCTTCCGCTTCGACAATCAGGGCGCCACCCGCTTCGGCCAGGCGACGCAGCAGAATGTCGGCCGGCCCTTCGCCATCATTCTCGACAACCACGTCATCTCGGCGCCGCGGATCAACGAGCCGATCCTCGGCGGCTCGGGGCAGATTTCCGGCAATTTCACGGTCCAGAGCGCCAACGACCTCGCCGTGCTCCTGCGCGCCGGCGCGCTGCCGGCGGACCTGACCATCATCGAGGAGCGCACGGTCGGCCCGAGCCTCGGCCAGGATTCGATCGAGGCGGGCACCTTCGCCACCGGCATCGCGGCGCTGCTCGTCTTCGCCTTCCTGATCCTGGCCTACGGCAAGCTGGGCGTTCTGGCCTCGATCGGCCTTGCCGCCAACCTCGTCATGATGATCGCCATCCTGACCATGCTCGGCGCGACGCTGACGCTGCCCGGCATCGCCGGCATCGCGCTGACGCTCGGCATGGCGGTCGACTCCAACGTCATCATCTTCGAGCGCGTGCGCGAGGAGCGCGCGCAGGGGCGCTCGCTGATCCAGTCGCTCGATTCCGGCTTCCGCCGCGCGCTGGCGGCCGTGGTCGACGCCAACGTGACGACGCTGATCGCGGCCGTCATCCTGTTCTACATGGGCACCGGCCCGATCCGCGGCTTCGCCGTCACGCTCGCCATCGGCATCATCACCACCGTCTTCACCGCCTTCACGCTGACGCGCTGGCTGATCGCCGTGTGGCTCAGGCGCAACCGGCCGACGAACTTCCCGGCCGGGCTCGTCCACTACCTGCCGCTCGACCCTAAGATCAACCTGATGCGCTGGCGCAACCCCGCCTTCGCGCTCTCGGCGGCGGCGTCGATCTTCATCGTCGCGATGTTCTTCATCACGCCGATGAATCTCGGCATCGACTTCCGCGGCGGCTCGCTGATCGAGGTGCAGGCCAGGGACGGCACGGCCGACGCCGGCGACGTGCGCGCGCGGCTGAACGCGCTCGACATCGGCGAGGTGCAGGTCCAGGAGTTCGGCAATGCCGAGCTGATGATCCGCGTCGAGGGGCAGAAGGAGGGCGGCGACACCGCCGAGCAGAGCGTGACCGACAGGGTCCACGGCGCGCTCGACGCCGACTACGACTTCCGCCGGGTCGAGGTGGTCGGCCCGACCGTGTCCTCCGAACTGGCATGGAGCGGTACCATCGGCGTCATCGCCTCGATGATCGCCATGCTGGTCTATATCTGGGTGCGGTTCGAGTGGCAGTTCGGTGTCGGCGCCATCGTCTCGACGCTGCACGACGTGGTGCTCATGATCGGCCTTTACGTGGTGTTCGGCTTCGAGTTCAATCTCGCCAGCATCGCGGCCATCCTCACCGTGGTCGGCTATTCGATCAACGACACGGTCGTCATCTATGATCGCGTGCGCGAGAATCTGCGACGATACAAGCGGATGCCGGTCGTCGACCTCATCAACATGTCGCTGACCCAGACGCTGTCGCGCACCTTCATGACCGGCCTGACGACGCTGTTCGCGCTGACGGTGCTCTATCTGTGGGGTGGCGAGGTCATAGCCGACTTCATGTTCGCGATCCTGATCGGCGTGCTCGTCGGCACCTATTCGTCGCTGTTCATCGCCGGGCCGATGCTGATCCTATTCCGGCTGCGGCCGGAGATGTTCGGCAGCGAGGACGAGGGCAAGGCCGTGTCGAGGCCGGCGGGCGCCAAGGCCTGAGCGGGGCCATGGGCGACGGCATCATCATCCGCGAAGCGCACTTTCCGGGGCGCGCGCCGATCGACGCCTATGGCGACGGCGGCTTCCGTTTCGCCGACATGTCGCATCGCGGCTCGATCCTGTGCCTGCCGTCCGGCATCCATGGCTGGGAGCCGGCGAACCCGGCGGCCTTCGCCGTCGCGGATTTTGCCCGGGTGGTGGAGGAGGCCGGCGAGATCGACATCCTGCTCATCGGCTGCGGCGGCGATCTGCGGCCGTTGCCGGCGGGCCTGCGGGCCGCCTTGCGCGAGGCCGGCATCGCGGCCGAGCCGATGTCCACCGGCGCGGCGGTGCGCACCTACAACGTGCTTCTCGCCGAGGAGCGACGGGTGGCGGCGGCGCTGGTCGCCGTCGAATGACATGGCGGACGGAGCGGGCATAGACGACAGCCAGGCGCTGAGGCGCAACGACCCGGACCGTTATCTCTCCACGCTCTACGCGCCGCAGGCGCTGCGGCCCGACCTTGCGGCGCTCTATGCGTTCAACGCCGAGATCGCCTCGATCCGCGACCGCATCCGCGAGCCGCTGCCGGGCGAGGTGCGCATCCAGTGGTGGCGCGACATGCTGGCCGGCGGCAAGCCGGCGGCGGGCGGCTACCCGCTCGCCGAGGCGCTTCTCGATGCCATCCAACGCCATAACCTGCCGCTCGACGCCTTCGACCGCTATCTCGATGCGCGAATATTCGACCTCT
>DAOMOI010000246.1:0-2829 GCA_035444225.1 Aquamicrobium sp.
CATCCGGCGATCGCGACCAGCACGTAGACCACGGACCACACCGGCGCGAACAGCCAGTCGGGCGGGGTGAAGGGCGGCTTGTCGAGCGCGGCATACCATGGGCCGGGCATGTTGGTCGCGCCGATCAGCAAGCCGCCGCCCACGGTGGCGACAAGGAAAAGCAGGAGAGGAAGATAACGCATCGGCGGGCCGGCGGGGTTGAGTGAGACGCGCCCTCAACGGCCGGCGCGGCTTCCGGTTCCCCCTGCTAGCCGGCCTTGCGCTCCAGTACCGCGACGAAGAAGCCGTCCGTGCCGGTCGTCGCCGGCGTCATCACGATGCCGTGGCCGGCGATGCGCGCCCGCGCCGCGCCGAACCGCTGCCGCCACAGCGCGGCGTGGTCGGCCGGGGCGAAGGCGGGGTGGGCGGCAAGGAAGGCCTCGATCTGGCGTGCGTTCTCCGCCGCGAAGATCGAGCAGGTGACGTAGACGAGCCGGCCGCCGGGGCGCAGATAATGCGCGGCCTGCGCGAGGATGGCGGCCTGCTCGGCCAGTCGTACCTCGAGCTGGCGCTCCGTCAGCCGCCATTTGGCGTCGGGCCGCCGCCGCCACGTGCCGGAGCCGGTGCAGGGCGCATCGACGAGGACGAGGTCCATGCGCCCGGCGAGCGGTTCGAGGCCCTCCTCGCCGGCGATGGCCTGCACGTTGTGCGCGCCGGCGCGGCGCAACCGCTCGAAGATCGGCGCCAGCCGCTGCTTCTCGGCGTCGTGGACGAAGATCTGGCCGCGATTTTCCATCGCCGCCGCCATGGCCAGCGTCTTGCCGCCGGCGCCGGCGCAGTAGTCGAGCACCTGCATGCCGCCTTGTGCGCCGGCCAGCGCCGCGGCCGCCTGCGAGCCGATGTCTTGCACCTCGAACCAGCCATTCTTGAAGGCGGGTTCGGCCTGAACGTTGGGATGGCGTCCGCCGCCCTCCACGGGGGGGATGCGGAGCGCCTCGTCGAGCATGCCGCCGGGCACGGCGCCGGCGTCCTGCAATTCGTCCAGCACCTTCTGCGGCGTCGCGGCAAGCGTGTTGACGCGAAGGTCGAGCGGCGGGCGCGCGGCGAGCGCGGCCAGTTCCTCGACCCAGCCGTCGCCGAAGGCGTCCTCGGCCAGCGGCACGCACCAGTCCGGGCAGTCGGCCCGCACCGCGGCCGGCGCGGCCGCGAGGTCGCGGGTCGAAATGGCCGTGCGCTCGCTCTGCGACAGGGGCGGCGGCGCGAAGCGGTCGCCGTCGAGCGCCCGGCCGATCGCCTCGGCGTCCATGCCCCATTCGAGCGCCAGCACGCCGAAGGCCAGCGCCCGCGTCGTGTCGCCGTCGATCAGCCACGCGGCCGAGCGCCGGCGGCGCAACGCGTCATAGACGATGTTGCCGATCGCCGCGCGGTCGCCGGAGCCGGCAAAGCGGTGGGAGAGGCCCCAGTCCTTCAGCGCATCGGCGGCGGGGCGGTGCCGGCCCTCGATGTCGTCCAGCACCTCGATGGCCGCCGCCAGCCTGCCGCCCAGTCTCATTGTCCCGCTCCGATGCCGGTTGCCCGAAAGGCCGCCTTGCTACAGGGCGCGACGGGGGATGACAAGCGCGGGGAGCGCGCGCGCCGGCCGCCGGGGCTCAGGCCTGGATGACCACCACCGGCGCGCCAACGGGCACGCGCTCGTAGAGGTCGATGATGTCGTGGTTGAGCATGCGGATGCAGCCGCTCGACATCGCCTGGCCGATGGAATTGGGCTGGTTGGTGCCGTGGATGCGGAACATGGTGTCGCGGCCGCCGCGATAGAGATAGAGCGCGCGCGCGCCGAGCGGATTGTTGAGCCCGCCGGGCACCCCGCCGGCGAAGCGGCGGTTGCGCGCGTCGCGGTTCATCATGTTCTCGGTCGGGGTCCAGCTCGGCCATTCGGCCTTGCGTCCGACCTTGGCGTTGCCGCGTAGCGCGAGGCCGGCGCGGCCGACGCCGATGCCGTAGCGCACGGCCTTGCCGTTGCCGAGCACGTAATAGAGGCGGCGCGCGGGCGTGTCGACGACCACGGTGCCGGCCTTGTAGTTGCCGTCATAGTCGACCACGCGGCGGCGCAGCTCGGGCCTGATCTTCTCCGGCGACAGCGCGGGGAGCGGAAAGCGCGGATGCGGCACCGCCGCATAGTTCTGGTAGTCGCCGCCACCCGTGGCACAGCCGGCGACGGCCAGCGGAAGTCCGATCAGAAAGCCCCTGCGCGAGATGGTCATGCGGTCCCCGTTCCCTCGATTCGTCAGCTGTCCCACGAGTAGGAAAACATGGTTAACGAAATCCTGGCGCCATAGGCAAGGCGCGGCGCGGTCAGGAAAACGTTATCGGGAGCAGGCGGCCATGAGCCCGACGGTCACGGCGCGGGCGGCCGGTCCGGGGTTTTGCGCGCGTCGAGCGTGAGCTGGAGGAAGGCGAGGTCGAGCCAGCCGCCGAACTTGGCGCCGACTTCCTTCAGGTGCCCGACGCGCTCGAAGCCGAGCTTCTCGTGCAGCCGGATCGAGCCTGCATTCCCCGCCTCGATGGCGGCCACCATCACGTGCTTGCCGCTGGCGCGGGCCCGCTCGATCAGCGCCAGCATCAGCGCCTCGCCGATGCCGTCGCCGCGCCGGTCGGCGCGGACATAGACGGAGTGCTCGACCGTGTGGCGATAGCCGTCCCAGGCCCGCCAGTCGCCGAAGGAGGCATAGCCCGCCACGCCGCCGTCACCGTCCACTACTGCGTTGACCGCGGCGGCAAGTTCAGCCAATGTATACGTACGACTACTCATCGAGGTCGTCGAGACGCGCGAGCACCTGGTCGGTCAGGTCG
>DAOMOI010000246.1:2839-4114 GCA_035444225.1 Aquamicrobium sp.
TGGCGCCGTCGACCCTGGTTTCGTTCCAGATCGCGGTCGTGCGTTCGACGGCGTCGTTGTAGATCGCGGCGATGCCTTCGGCGTCGCCCGGTTCCGCGTCGCGTATATCCATGGTGCTTTCCCGAGGAGGGATCATGCAGCGTCGGTGCGTCCAGTATATTGGACGCCATCGGCGACCACAATCGAAGCGGCGGCCGAAAGCAAGGCAGGCGCGGATCGCTCCGCGCCTGCCTCAGGATCGGTCCGATGGCCGCCGCGATCAGGCGAGATCGAAGCGGTCGGCGTTCATCACCTTGTTCCAGGCGGCGACGAAGTCGTTGACGAACTTGCCGCCATTGTCGCTCTGGGCATAGATCTCGGCCAGCGCGCGCAGCTGCGAGTGCGAGCCGAAGATCAGGTCGACGCGGGTGCCGGTCCAGCGCGGTTCGCCCGTCGCCCGGTCGCGGCCCTCGAACAGCTCTTCCGCCGCCGACACCGGCTTCCACGCGGTCCCCATGTCGAGCAGGTTGACGAAGAAGTCGTTAGTCAGCTGGCCGGGACGGTCGGTGAAGACGCCGTCCTGCGAGCCGCCATGATTGGCGCCGAGGACGCGCAGACCGCCGACTAGCACCGTCATTTCAGGCGCGGTGAGCGTCAGCAGCTGCGCCTTGTCGACCAGCAGCTGCTCCGCCGGAACCGGCAGGCCGGGCTTCTGGTAGTTGCGGAAGCCGTCCGCGGCCGGCTCGAGCACGGCGAAGGACTCGACATCCGTCTGCTCGGCGCCCGCATCGGTGCGGCCGGGCGTGAGCGGCACCTCGACCGCATGGCCGGCAGCCTTCGCCGCCTGCTCGATCGCCGCGCCGCCGCCGAGCACGATCAGGTCGGCGAGCGAGACCTTCTTGCCGCCGGCCTGTGCTTCGTTGAAAGCAGTCCGAATGCCTTCCAGCGTCTCGATGACGCGGGCGAGCTGCGCCGGCTGGTTCACCTCCCAGTCCTTCTGGGGCGCAAGGCGGATGCGCGCGCCATTGGCGCCGCCGCGCTTGTCGGAGCCGCGGAAGGTCGAGGCCGAGGCCCAGGCGGTCGAGACGAGCTGCGACACCGTAAGGCCGGAGGCGAGAATCTTCGCCTTGAGCGCCGCGACGTCCTTGTCATCGACCAGCTTGTGATCGACGTTGGGGATCGGATCCTGCCAGATCAGCACTTCCTGCGGCACCAGTGCGCCGCGATAGCGGGCGCGCGGGCCCATGTCGCGGTGGGTCAGCTTGAACCAGGCGCGGGCGAAGGCGTCCGCGAACT
>DAOMOI010000247.1:0-4108 GCA_035444225.1 Aquamicrobium sp.
CGAGCGTGCCGCCGAGACCGGCCATCTGGTCGGAGAGGAAGAACTCGACATAGTCCGCGATGCCGGGGACGACGCCGATGTGCTCGCCCTTGACGTAGAAGTAGAGCGGGCGCGACACCGGGTACTGGCCGGAGGCGATGGTGTCGAGCGAGGGCGTGACGCCGGAGACGGTCGCCACCTTCAGCGTGTCGCGGTTCTGGTCGTAGAAGGAGAGGCCGAAGACGCCGACCGTGTCGGGATTGGCCTGAAGGCGGGCGAGCGTCTCGGTGTAGTCGCCGGCGATCTCGACCACGACATCCTGGCGGAAGGTGGTGCGCACCTTCTCCTCGGCTTCCTTGTCGAGCTCGGGCAGGCCGGCTTCCTTGGCGCCGGCATCGACGACGCGCTCCTGGAAGACCTCGCGGGTGCCGTGGTTGGAGGCGGGGATGGCGAGCGCGATCGGCTGGTCGGGCAGCGCCGGGTCGATGTCGCTCCACTTCTTGTAGGGGTTGTCGACGAGCTTGCCGTCGACGGCGACCTGCGCGGCGATGGCCTTGAACACATGCACCGGCTCGAGCGCGAAATCGCCCTTCGCCGCGCTGGAGGCGAAGACGATGCCGTCGTAGCCGATCTGGATTTCATGGATCTTGTTGACGCCGGCGGCGTTGCAGGCCTCGACCTCGGCGGCGCGGATGCGGCGCGAGGAATTGGCGATGTCGATGGTGTTGGGGCCGACCCCGGCGCAGAACTGGCGCAGGCCGCCGCCCGAGCCGCCCGAGCCGACCACGGGGGTCTTGAATTCGGGGAAGGCGTTGCCGAATTCCTCGGCCACGATCGAGGCGAAGGGCAGCACCGTGGACGAGCCGGCGATCTGGATCGTGTCGCGCGACTGGGCCATCGAGGCCCCCGACTGGATCGCGAGGGCGAGCGTCGCGGCCGATGCTGTGAGGAAGAACCTGTTCATTGGAGCCTGCTCCTGTTCGGAAGAAAATCCTTCGACGCGTCTGGCGTCGGGAGCGGCAATAACGGCGTCATGTAACAGTTGGATGACAGTTGCGTGTCGGTTTTTTCCCGAAATGATGTCGGCGCGACCGGACGCGGACCATGCGGGCAAAAGAAAACCCGCCGGGGGAGGAGGTCCGGCGGGTCATTCTTTAGGCGCGGCAATGGGAGGAGGAAGCCGCGCCCGGTGTCGGCTCTCGGGAGGAGGAAGATCGCCGACGCCGGACACATAAGTTTCGCCGCGCGGACGCGCAAGCGCGGCTCGCGCATGGCTGCCTTGCAGGAATGTGCGTCCGGGGCCGCAGCCAATCGTTAACCATGTTCGCGCATAGAGGAGATGCGGTCCTGTCCGCCATTCGAAAGTTGGCAGGGACGCAAGCGCGCGGTGGGGGGTGCCGCCGACACGCCAGGCATTTCTATTGCAGGATGGGACGACGGATGACCAATCATACCCCCGATACGGCCGCTCTCCGCGAGCGGCTCGACTTCATCGGCATCGACGATGCCACCAGGGACCGTCTGCGCTCGCTCAAAGAGGTGATCGCCGCCTCGATCGACGGCGCACTCGACGAGTTCTACGCCCGTGTCCGGGTCACGCCGCAGCTTGCTGCGATGTTCTCGAACGAAAAGCATCTCGAAAGCGCCAAGAAGCGGCAGGAGAAGCACTGGAACATCATCGCCAGCGCCGATTTCGACAACCGCTATGTCGAGGGCGTCTCCGTGGTCGGGCAGGTCCATGCCCGGCTCGGACTGGAGCCGCGCTGGTACATCGGCGGCTATGCCCTGATCCTCGAGCAGCTGATCGCCTCGGTGGTCAAGGCGCGCTGGCCCTCGGCCTTCGGGCGCAAGCACGCGGCGGAGCTTGCCCGCGACGTCTCCACCGTGGTCAAGGCGGCGATGCTCGACATGGATTACGGCGTCTCGATCTATCTCGACGAGCTGGCGGCGGCGCGCCGCAAGACCGAGGAGGACAAGGCGCGTGCCGAGGCCGACCAGCGCGCGGCGCTGCAACTTCTGGCGAGCGCGCTCGACGCGCTTGCCGCCGGCGACCTCGAAAGCCGGCTGACCTCGGAACTGCCGGCCGAGTTCGCGGAGATGGCGACCAACTTCAATTCGGCCGTCGCCGCGCTCCACGCCGCGATCGCCGACGTCCATGCGACCTCGACCTCGATCGTCACCGGCGCCGAAGGCATCGCCAACGCCTCCGACGACCTGTCGCGCCGCACCGAGCAGCAGGCGGCGAGCCTGGAGGAAAGCTCGGCCGCGCTGCACCAGCTTTCCGAAAGCGTGCGGCTGACCGCCGACAATGCCGGCAAGGCGTCAGGCGTGGTCGGCGCGACCCAGGCCGAGGCCGGTCAGTCGGAAAAGGTGGTTGCCGACACCGTCGCGGCGATGAGCAAGATCAAGTCGTCGTCGGAGGAAATCGCGGCGATCATCGGCGTCATCGACGAGATCGCCTTCCAGACCAACCTGCTGGCGCTCAATGCCGGGGTCGAGGCGGCGCGCGCCGGCGACGCGGGCCGCGGCTTCGCCGTGGTGGCGCAGGAGGTGCGCAGCCTCGCCCAGCGCTGCGCCGGCTCGGCTAAAGAGATCAAGGAGCTGATCTCGACCAGCTCCGACCATGTCGCGACAGGCGTGTCGCTGGTCGGCGCGGCCGGCGAGGCCTTGGCGCGGATGGTGGCGCGCATCGACGAGATCAACCACCTGATGACCGACATCGCCTCGGCGGCGGCCGAGCAGTCGCGCGGCATCGCCGAGGTCAACACCGCCGTCAGCCAGATGGACCAGATCACCCAGAAGAATGCGGCGATGGTCGAGGAGACCACGGCCGAGACGCAGCGGCTGAAGGACGAGGCGCTCGATCTCGCCGCCAAGCTCGAACGATTCCGCATCGGCGAGGCCGCGTCCGCCCGCGCGCCGGCCTCCCCCCGGTCGGGGATGCGGGCCGCGCAACCGCGCGTTGCGGCGCGTGGCGGCGGGGCGGCGCTGGCGTTGCGCCCGCAGGTGGCGGCCGCGGAGGAATCGTGGGAGGAGTTCTGACCGGATCTTCTGCGGCAAAATAGCGCGGGGACGGCTGGACACCGCGCCGTTCCCCGTTCATGATCGCGCCACCCCCAACAGGAGGCGTCTCATATGGGCATCGAAAGTCTGGTTGTCTTCATCATCGTCGGCGCGGTCGCCGGCTGGCTGGCGGGCCAGCTGGTCAAGGGCTACGGCTTCGGCCTGATCGGCAACATCGTCGTCGGCATCGTCGGCGCGTTCATCGCCGGCTGGCTGTTTCCGGCCATCGGCCTCAGCATCGGCGGCGGCATCCTCGCGGCCATCATCCACGCCACGATCGGCGCGGTGATCCTGCTGGTCCTGCTCAGGCTCATCAAGCAGGCCTGACGCCCGAAGGCTCCCGGACGCGGGCAGGCAACGAAATCAGCGAGAACGGGCGGCCTGGCCGCCCGTTTTTCTTTTCCGTCCCGGTCTTTTCCGCGAATCAGCGGCGGTTGCCGAGCAGGAGCGCGGCGGCCGCGATCGCCAGTGCCGCCAGACCGACGGCGGCGGCGGTGCGGGCAGGGTTGTCGCGGATCGTCTCCTCGAGATCGTGGGCGCGGCGGCGGATGACCGGCATGGCGTGGCTGATGCGCTCGGCGACCTCGTCATAGAGGCCCGACGCCTCGTCGCTGGCACCGCGCCATGCGGCCGCGCCGCGCTTCGTCGCGATGCGACTCAGCGCCGCCACCTCGCGGCGGAGCGCCTCGACATCGCGGTGGATGTCGTGTCCGTTGCTGCGGCCTGAAAACAGCGCCATCGGTATTCTCCCTTGCGTCGATTCGCGAGGGAAACGGTGGTGCCGGCGGAAGGTTCCCCCTCGAACCTTCCGCCGGACGACGGAGCGCGGCGGGCCAGCGCGCGTCTCCGTCGAAACGGGGTCATTCCTCCTCGACGAACACCTCCTCGCGCTTCCTGCGCACGGCGGGTAGCAGGACGATCACCAGCACGATGACCGAAAGCGCGAGCAGCGTGGCGCTGATCGGGCGGGTGACGAAGACGCTCGGGTCGCCGCGCGAGATGATCATGGCGCGGCGCAGGTGCTCCTCCAGCATCGGCCCGAGGATGAAGCCGAGAAGCAGCGGCG
>DAOMOI010000248.1:0-4107 GCA_035444225.1 Aquamicrobium sp.
GATACCTCCACGCCTATTGAACCAACTCAAAGAGATGACATTGCCATCATGACCGCACCCATCCGGCGCATCCCCTCATCAGGCGCGCTGCCCGCCTCGCTTCGCGGCGGCGTGGTCGCGGTCGGCAATTTCGACGGAGTGCATCGCGGCCATCAGGCCGTGCTGCAATGCGCGCTGGACGAGGCGGCAGCGCGAGACCGGCCGGCGCTGGTGCTGACCTTCGAGCCGCATCCGCGCCAGCTGTTCCGGCCCGACGTGCCGCTCTACCGCATCACGCCGGCGCCGATGCGCGCGCGCCTGCTCGGCGCGATGGGCTTCGCGGCCGTGGTCGAGCAGCCCTTCGATCGCGCCTTCTCCTGCCTTCCGGCCGAGGACTTCGTCGCCCGCATCCTCGCCGCCGATCTCGGCATCGCTCATGTTGTCACCGGCTACGACTTCCATTTCGGCAAGGACCGGCGGGGCACGCCGCAATTCCTGATCGAGGCGGGGAAGCGGCTCGGCTTCGGCGTCACCCGGGTCGATGCGTTCTGCGACGAGGGCGCGGACGCGGTGTCGTCGAGCCGCATCCGCACCCTGCTGGCCGGGGGCGAGGTGGCGCAGGCCGCCGGCCTGCTCGGCTATCGCTACACCGTCGAAGCCGAAATATCGCACGGCCGGAAGCTCGGCCGCACGCTCGGCTTCCCCACAGCCAACATGGCGTTGCCGGAAGGCACTGATCTCGCCCACGGCATCTACGCGGTGCGCCTGCGCCGGCAGAACGGCGCGCTGCATGACGGCGTGGCGAGCTTCGGCCGCCGCCCGACAATCACCGAGGACGGCGCGGCGCTGCTCGAAACCTTCCTGTTCGATTTCTCGGGCGATCTCTACGGCGAGACGGCTTGCGTCTCCTTCTTCGGCTTCCTGCGTGGCGAGAAGAAGTTCGACGGCCTCGATGTCCTGACCGCGCAGATGAAGCGCGACGAGGCCGAGGCGCGGGCGCTGCTGTCGAGCGTCGCCCCGCTTTCCCAACTCGACCGCGCGATTGCCTTTTGAGCTGCATTTAATTCAAATTTTACCCAAAAGGCCCACTGGTGAAGACGAAAAAGCCTCTCCTGTATTCGCGTGGGCAACGGACATGAAGATCGCAAGATGGATCGGCGCCGCCATGGCGCTGGCCGCAACGGGCGCGGCGCCTGCCGCCGCCGAAAGCTGGTTTTCCGGCGACTGGTATCTCAAGGTCGGCGGCGCTGTGCTGAACGCGCCGAAATTCGAGGGCGCGTCGGGGCGGGAGTTCGCCTTCCAGCCGATGATCTCGCTTGGCAAGGCCGGCCCCTCGGCGCGCTTTTCCTCGCGCAACGACAACATCTCGCTTGCCCTGGTCGACACCGGCACCTTCCGCGCCGGCGCGGCCGGCAAGCTGGTATGGGAGCGCGACGGCGACACCCACCCGCATCTGGCCCATCTGTCGCCGGTGCGGTTCGGGGCGGAAGCCGGCGGCTTCGCCGAAATCTACCCCACCGACTTCCTGCGCCTGCGCGGCGAGGTCCGCCACGGCATCCGCTCGCATGACGGCGTGGTGGTCGACCTGGCCGCCGACGCCTTCTTCGACGTGACCGAGACGATCCAGCTTTCCGGCGGCCCGCGCGCCTCCTGGGCCTCGGCCGGCAATTTCGACGCCTATTACGGCGTCGATGCCGCGCAGTCGGCTGCCTCCGGCCTCGCGCCTTACGACCCCGGCAGCGGCATGAAGTCCTACGGCGTCGGCGGCGCGGTGACGTGGAAGACGACCGACCAGCTGACAACAAGCGTCTTCGCCGAATATGCCCGCCTGACCGGCCCGGCGGCGAAGTCGAGCCTGGTTCGCACCCATGGCTCGAAGGACCAGCTTCTCATCGGCGCCTCCGCCAGCTACCGCTTCGATTTCTCGCTGCGGTAACAGGCCGGGCAATCACCCCTTTATTCCGCACGGTTGCTCGGCTAAAAGCGCCTCATGACAAGGCGCGCCGCGTTCCACGCGATCCCGACGATACGAATTATTGGCCCGGCCTTCCGGGCGGCCTGAGCGGCTGCCGGAAGGTCCGGGTTCCTGCGCGCCTCACTTTGCGCGCCCCTTCGCCTGCTTGAACGAAGCCTCGCCCGGTGCATGAGCCGACCGGGCCGACGATGCGACGAGACCATGACCGACACCGCCGAAAAGATCGACTATTCGAAGACGCTCTATTTGCCCGAGACCGACTTCCCCATGCGCGCCGGCCTGCCCGAGAAGGAGCCGAAGCTGGTGGAGCGCTGGCAGGAGATGAAGCTCTACCGGAAGCTGAGAGAGAGCGCGGCCGGCCGCCCGCTCTACGTGCTGCATGACGGCCCGCCCTACGCCAACGGCAACATCCATATCGGCCATGCGCTGAACAAGATCCTCAAGGACGTCATCACCCGCTCGTTCCAGATGCGCGGCTACGATTCCAACTACGTTCCGGGCTGGGACTGCCACGGCCTGCCGATCGAGTGGAAGATCGAGGAGCAGTATCGCGCCAAGGGCAGGAACAAGGACGAGGTGCCGGTCAACGAGTTCCGCAAGGAGTGCCGGGAGTTCGCCCAGCACTGGATCGGCGTCCAGACGGAAGAGTTCAAGCGTCTCGGCATCGAGGGCGACTTCGACAATCCCTATACGACCATGGCCTTCCCCGCCGAGGCGCGCATCGCCGGCGAGCTGATGAAGTTCGCCATGTCGGGCCAGCTCTATCGCGGCTCGAAGCCGGTGATGTGGTCGGTGGTCGAGCGCACCGCGCTGGCCGAGGCCGAGGTCGAGTATCACGACTACGAGAGCGACACGATCTGGGTGAAGTTCCCGGTCGAGGGTGCCGCGGGCGACCTTACCGGCGCTCATGTCGTCATCTGGACGACGACGCCGTGGACCATCCCCGGCAACCGGGCGGTGGCCTATTCGCCGCGCATCGCCTACGGGCTTTTCGAGGTCACGGCCGCCGAGAACGATTTCGGCCCGCGTCCCGGCGAGAAACTGATCTTCGCCGACGCGCTGGCGGAAGAATCCTTCGCCAAGGCCAAGCTCGCCTACAAGCGCCTGCGCGACGTGAAGGCCGATGAGCTTGCCGCACTCGCGCTTTCCCATCCCCTGAAAGGCCTCGGCGGCGGCTACGGCTTTGCCGTGCCGATGCTGGCCGGCGACCACGTCACCGACGACGCCGGCACCGGCTTCGTCCACACCGCGCCCGGCCACGGCCGCGAGGACTTCGATGCGTGGATGGATGCCGGCAAGGACCTCGCCGCGCGCGGCATCGACACGACAATCCCGTTCACCGTGGACGACGCCGGCTTCTTCACCAAGGACGCGCCGGGCTTCGGGCCGGACCGCGACGGCGGCGCGGCCCGCGTCATCGACGACAACGGCAAGAAGGGCGACGCCAACAAGGCCGTCATCGAGGCGCTGATCGCGGCAAACGCGCTGTTCGCGCGCGGCCGGCTCAAGCACCAGTACCCGCATTCGTGGCGCTCGAAGAAGCCGGTGATCTTCCGCAACACGCCGCAATGGTTCGTCTACATGGACAAGGAGCTGGGCGACGGCACGACCTTGCGGTCGAGGGCGCTCAACGCCATCGACGCCACCCGCTTCGTGCCGTCCGCCGGGCAAACCCGCCTGCGCGCGATGATCGAGGATCGTCCCGACTGGGTGCTTTCCCGCCAGCGCGCCTGGGGCGTGCCGATCGCCGTCTTCGTCGACGAGGACGGCGCGGTGCTGAAGGACGAGGCCGTCAACGCCCGCATCCTCGAAGCCTTTGCCGCCGAGGGCGCGGATGCCTGGTTCGCGGCAGGCGCGCGCGAGCGCTTCCTCGGCAGCCGCGCCAACGAGCCGTGGAAAATGGTCACCGACATCCTCGACGTCTGGTTCGATTCGGGCTCCACCCACACCTTCACGCTGGAGGACCGGCCCGACCTGAAATGGCCGGCCGACGTCTATCTCGAAGGCACGGACCAGCATCGCGGCTGGTTCCATTCCTCGCTGCTGGAAAGCTGCGGCACGCGCGGGCGCGCGCCCTACGACGCGGTCATCACCCATGGCTTCACCATGGACGAGGACGGCCGCAAGATGTCGAAGTCGCTCGGCAACGTCGT
>DAOMOI010000249.1:0-2555 GCA_035444225.1 Aquamicrobium sp.
CCTCGATATGGCGCGGCTTCTCTACATATTTCTCCACCAGCACCCGGTCGTCGCCGAACGCGGCCTTGGCCTCGCGCCGCGCCGCGGCAAGCGCCTCGACGAAGTCGTCGGCGTTATCGACCTTGCGCATGCCCTTGCCGCCACCGCCGGCGCGCGCCTTGATCAGCACCGGATAGCCGATCTCGCGCGCGTGGGACGCGAGGATGACGATTTCCTGGCCCTCGCCGTGATAGCCGGGCACCACCGGCACGCCGGCCTTCTCCATCAGCCGCTTGGCCGCGTCCTTCAGCCCCATGGCGCGGATGGCCTTCGCCGACGGGCCGATGAAGACGAGCCCGGCCGCTTCCACCTGCTCGACGAAGCCGGGATTCTCGGAAAGGAAGCCGTAGCCGGGATGGATGGCCTGCGCGCCGGTCAGCTTCGCCGCCTCGATGATCCGTTCGGCGACGAGATAGCTCTCGCCGACAGGCGAAGGGCCGATATGCACGGCCTCGTCGGCCATGGCGACATGCAGCGCGCCCGCATCGGCGTCGGAATGGACGGCGACGGTGGCCACGCCCATCCGGCGCGCGGTGCGGATCACGCGGCATGCGATCTCGCCGCGATTGGCGATCAGGATCTTGTCGAACATCGGCTTTCCTCTGGTGGCAGGCGGGAATTCGTGCAAAGCGGTAACCTAACGCCGGCCACGTTGAAGGAGAAGAGATGAAAGCGCCTTTTCGCGCCGCCGTTCTGGCCTGGTTCGCGGTCGCGATGCCCGGCCTCGCCCATGCCGGCTGGAAGCCGGTCGAGCGCGTCGAGCATTATACGGTTTCAGGCCGCAGCGGCCTCGAGCTCTACCGCTCGATCGGCGAGAACGGGCCGGTCATCGGCGTCGGCCGCGCCATCGCCTATACCGACTTCAAGCTGTTGTGGTCGCGCGACTATCGACCGCAGTCGGACGGCTCGTGCAAGCTGGTCACGGCGCGGCCGAGCCTGACCATCACCTATCGCCTGCCAAAGGCGCCCGAGAACCTGCCGGAGGCGACGCGGCGGGCATGGAAAACCTTCCTCGACGGCATCGCCGCGCATGAGAAGGTGCATGGCGACATCATCGTCGACATGGTGCGGCAGATCGAGGCCGTCTCGGTCGGCCTCTCCGCGCCGGCCGATCCCGGCTGCAAGAAGGTGCGCGCGGCGCTGCAGTCCAGGCTCGGGCCCCTGTCGCAGGCGCAGCGCCGGAAAAGCCGCGACTTCGACCGCGACGAGATGCGCAACGGCGGCAACGTCCACCAGCTGATTCGCGCGCTGGTCGAGGGCGGCTGACGCCCTGCGGCTCTCGCTCAGCGGTCCCCCGCGGCCGGAGTGGCGGAAACGGCGCGGCCGCCATATTGCTGGTCGGTGACCTTCTCCATCCAGGTGACGGGGCTGCCGTCGATGGATTCCTGTATGGCCAGATGGGTCATGGCGACCTCGGGCGAGGCGCCGTGCCAGTGCCGTTCGCCGGCTGGAAACCAGACGACGTCGCCGGGGCGGATTTCCTCGATCGGCCCGCCCTCGCGCTGGACGCGGCCGAGGCCGGCGGTGACGATGAGCGTCTGTCCGGCGGGGTGGGTGTGCCAGGCGGTGCGCGCGCCCGGCTCGAACGTCACCGCCGATCCGGACACGCGGCCGGGCGCTTCGGCCGTGAACATCGGATCGACGCGCACCGTGCCGGTGAACCAGTCTTCCGGGCCTCTGGTCGACGGGTTTGAACCCGCGCGTGTGATTTTCATCCGTCGTCTCCTTTCAAGGTTCCTGCGCGGTCGGCCGGAACAGGACCTCGTTGAAGCCGGTATCCTCGGACTCGCCGGTGACGAACGCAACCGTCGGCGCACATGTTTCGGCCGGAGCGACGACCTTTGAGACCGCCAGCGCCGCATAGGAGCCACCGCCCGCGCCTCCCGCCCCCTGAAGCTCTGCTCCCTGAAATATTGGCGGCGATTGATGAACGTCGCTCATAGCCGCAATCGAAATCGCGGGTCTAATCCGGCCGCGGCGGCTGCCGCATATTGGGGCGGCCAGAAGGAGAAAGACATGAGCGATCACGACGAAACCGTAAACGCGGTTGCGCGCAAGGCACGCCCCGGCATGGGGCGCCGCGACCTCTTCAAGCTGACCGGGGCCGGCGTCGCCGCCATCGGCGCGGCCTCGATCTTCAACATTTCAAGCGCAAGGGCTCAGACCATGTCGGACGAATGGGACAAGGTTTTTCCGAAGAGCGAGAATGTCGATCATGAGAAGGTGACTTTCAGCAACCGCTACGGCATCACGCTTGCGGGCGATCTCTATCTGCCCAAGGACCGCGCCGGCAATCGCCTGCCCGCCATCGTCGTCAGCGGCCCGTTCGGCGCGGTGAAGGAGCAGTCGTCGGGCCTCTACGCGCAGACCATGGCCGAACGCGGCTTCGCCACGCTGGCCTTCGATCCGTCCTACACCGGCGAAAGCGGCGGCGAGCCGCGCAACGTCGCCTCGCCCGACATCAGCACCGAGGATTTCATGGCGGGCGTGGACTATCTCGGCCTGCACGATGCCGT
>DAOMOI010000249.1:2568-4096 GCA_035444225.1 Aquamicrobium sp.
AGCGCATCGGCGTCGTCGGCATCTGCGGCTGGGGCGGCATGGCGTTGAGCGCCGTGGCCGTGGACAAGCGCGTCAAGGCGGTCGCGGTCAGCACCATGTACGACATGGCCCGCGTGATGTCGAAGGGCTACGACGACAGCATGACCCTCGAACAACGCGCGCAGACGCTGGAGCAGTTGAGCCGGCAGCGCTGGGAAGACGCCGCCAACGGCGCCCCGGCCTACCAGCCGCCTTATAACGAGTTGCAGGGCGGCGAGGCGCAGTTCCTGATCGACTATCACGGCTACTACATGACGCCGCGCGGCTACCATGCGCGCGCGGTCAACTCGGGCAATGCCTGGACGCAGACCACGCCGCTGCCGTTCATGAACATGCCGATCCTGACCAATATCGCGGAAATCTCGCCGCGCCCGGTTCTGTTCATCCACGGCGAGAACGCCCACTCGCGCTATTTCAGCGAAACCGCCTTCGCGGCGGCAGCGGAGCCGAAGGAGCTCGTGATCGTCCCAGACGCCAACCACGTCGATCTCTACGACCAGATGGACAAGATCCCGTTCGACAGGCTGGCCGCCTTCTTCGGCCGGCATCTGACCGCTTGAGGGAGAGGGTGGCGCCACCCTGCCGGGAGCCCTCTTGCCGGGCTCCCGCCTTGCCGTTCTCGGGCTGGTGCGCCCGGCTTCGAAAGCGTGCCATGATCGGCGAAGGCATGAGAGGTTCATGAATGGCGCGCAGCATCTTGAGTTGCGCGACAAGCCGGCCGGCGCCATCCGCATCGTGGCGGAATCGCTGGCGTTCAGAGTTCTGTTCTGAAATGGCGCGCCATACCGGGTGATGATGAGAACTATATCTACTCTATTCCCCTCCATAGCCCTCCTTAAGGCTGTTGCCGCCGCCAACGCGGCCTCACTCGGTTAGGCCATCGCGAATTTCCGCTAGCACTCAGCGGCATTCTGCCATATGAGTTATCTCAATGATTCTTGAGTTATTGAGATTATGATGCACGAGAAGCAAGCCCTCAATGCCTTCGCCGCGCTGTCGCAGGAAACGAGATTGCGCATCGTCCGGCTGCTGGTGACTGCCGGCCCGGAAGGCATGTCGGCCGGAGCAATCGGCGAAGCGATGGATGGCGCATCTTCGTCCCGTATGTCGTTCCATCTGAGCCATCTCGAACAGGCCGGGCTTGTCGAGTCCCGCCGTGACGGGCGGTCGATCATCTACAGCGCCGCGCTGACCACGCTGGCCGGCTTGGTCGAATTCCTCATGCGCGATTGCTGTCAGGGCCACCCGGAGGTCTGCAATCCGGCAATGGCCGCGCTGTCTTCCTGTTGCGAACCCACGAAAGGAACCTCCCATGTCTGACGGACAAGAGCATCGCGTCTTCAACGTCCTGTTCCTCTGCACCGGCAACTCGGCACGCTCGATCCTCGCGGAAAGCATCCTGAACAAGGATGGCGAGGGTCGCTTTCGTGCCTTTTCTGCGGGTTCGCAACCGAAGGGGACGATCAATCCCTTCGCGCTGAAGGTATTG
>DAOMOI010000250.1:0-4089 GCA_035444225.1 Aquamicrobium sp.
GGCACGCCCTCGAACATCAGCGTCGTCGCGCCGTTGGCGAGCGGGCCGTAGAGGATGTAGCTGTGGCCCGTGACCCAGCCGACGTCGGCCGTGCACCAATAGGTCTCGCCCTCGCGGTAGTCGAACACGTACTGGTGCGACATCGCGACGTGGACGAGATAGCCGCCGGTGGTGTGCAGCACGCCCTTGGGCTTGCCGGTCGAGCCGGAGGTGTAGAGGATGAACAGCGGGTCCTCGGCGTTCATCGGCTCGGCCGGGCAATCGGCCGAAACGGAAGCCGTCTCCTCCTCCATCCAGAAGTCGCGGCCCGGCGCCCAGCCGACCTTGCCGCCGGTGCGCCTGACCACCAGCACCTTCTTCACCATCACGTGCTGGCGCGCGGCGATGTCGATCGCCTTGTCGGTGTTCTCCTTCAGCGGCACGGGGCGGCCGCCGCGCAGGCCCTCGTCGGCGGTGACGATGAAGGTCGATTCGGCATCGACGATGCGGCCGGCGAGCGAATCCGGCGAGAAGCCGCCGAACACGACCGAGTGCACCGCGCCGATGCGGGTGCAGGCCAGCATCGCGTAGGCCGCTTCCGGGATCATCGGCATGTAGACGGTGACGCGGTCGCCCTTCTTCACCCCGTGCTTCTTGAGCACGTTGGCGAAGCGGCAGACCTGCTCGTGCAGCTCGCGATAGGTGATGTGCTTGTCTTCGGAAGGATCGTCGCCTTCCCAGATGATGGCGACCTGGTCGCCGCGCGTCTCGAGGTGGCGGTCGATGCAGTTATGCGAGACGTTGAGTTCGCCGTCCTCGAACCACTTGATCGAGACGTCGCCGTCGAAGGAGGCATTCTTCACCCTGGTATAGGGCTTGAACCAGTCGAGCCGGCGCCCGTGCTCGCCCCAGAACCCGTCCGGGTCGGACACGCTGCGCGCATACCAGGCGCGGTAGGTCTCGAGGTCGATCTGCGTGTCCGAACGCCAGCTTTCCTGAACAGGGTGAACGCGACTGTCTGACATGTTTCCTCCTTCGCGGCGCCCCCGCAGGCGCTCGCGCGGTCATCATATTGCGAGGTATTCGTTCCTCAATTGCGGGTTGTCCAGCAGCTCCTTGGCCGTCCCGGTGAAAACGATCTGGCCGGTGTCCATGATGACCGCCCGGTCTGAAAGACGCAATGCCGCAACCGCGTTCTGCTCGACGATAATGGTGGTGATGCCGCGTTCCTTGATCGAAAAGACGATGCGCTCGATCTCCTGCACGATCACCGGCGCCAGCCCCTCATAGGGCTCGTCCAGCAGGAGCAGCTTGATGTTGCGCGCCAGCGCCCGCGCGACGGCCAGCATCTGCTGCTCGCCGCCGGAGAGCGTCGTGCCTTCCTGCTTGCGGCGCTCGGCCAGGCGCGGGAAGTGCTCGTAGATCTCGTCGAGCCCCATGCCGTGGCCGGGCGCGACCTGGGCCAGAACGAGGTTCTCCTCCACCGTCATGCCCTGGATGATGCGCCGGTCCTCGGGCACGAGCTGGATGCCGGCCCGCGACGCCTGCCACGATTTCTGGTTATGGAGGGGCTCGCCCTCCAGCCAGATCTCGCCGCTGCGCAGCTCGGGATTGTCCATGCGCGCGATGGTGCGCAAGGTGGAGGTCTTGCCGGCGCCGTTGCGGCCGAGAAGCGCCAGGATCTCGCCCTTGCGCACGTCGAGGCTGACGCCCTGGACGATGTAGCTCTCGCCGTAATAGGCGTGGATATCCCGCACCGCGAAGAACTGCTTGGCGGGATCGGCTTCCAGCGCCACGGCGGCGGCGGCCGGTCTTTCTGCAACGATGGTCATTCGACGCTCCCCCCGAGATAGGCTTCCTGCACGCGCGGGTCCTCCTTGATCTGCTGCGGCAGGCCGGTGGCGATGATGCGCCCCTGCGCCAGCACCGAGATCTTGTCGGCCAGCGAGAACACGACATGCATGTCGTGCTCGATGATGACCTTGGTCATGCCGCCCATCTTGATGCGCTTCAGCAGCTCGATCGTGGTGTTGGTGTCGTGGCGGCTCATGCCCGCGGTCGGCTCGTCGAGCAGCAGCAGGCGCGGCTTCTGGATCAGGCACATGGCCAGTTCGAGGCGCCGCTTGTCGCCGCGCGACAGCGATCCGGCGTGGTGGCCCCTGCGGTCGACCAGGCCGATGTCGGCCAGCAGGCCCTCGGCCTCCTCGCGGATCGCATATTCCTTGTCGACCGAACGCAGCACGTTGATCTTGAAGGCGCCGTCGCGGCGGGCGAAGGCGGGCGCCATCACGTTCTGGAGCACGGACAGGTCGGCGAAGATCTCCGGCGTCTGGAACACGCGCGAGATGCCGAGCTGGTTGATCTCGTGCGGGGCCTTGCCGGTGAGCACGGTGCCGTCGAAGATGACGGCGCCGCTGGTCGGCGCGATGCGGCCGATGATGACGTTCAGAAGCGTCGACTTGCCGGCGCCGTTGGGGCCGATAATGGCGTGGGTCTTGCCCTCCTCGATCTGGAGATCGACGTCGGAGAGCGCTCTCAGGCCGCCGAAGTTCTTCTGCACGTCGGCGGCATGGAGGACGATGTTCGGCTCTGTGGGGATCATGGCGCTTCGTCCTATTCAGCCGGCTGCACGGAGGTCGATTTGCCCTGTTCCCGCCGTGGCCCGCGGAAGCGGGCGACGAGCCTGCGGAACCCCTCGACGAGGCCGCCCGGCAGGAAGACGACGATCAGCACGAACAGCAGGCCGAGCGTCAGGTGCCAGCCCTCGCCGACGAACTTCGACAGGACGGTGACGACGAAGGACTGGACCCCGTCGGGCAGGAACGAGAAGAAGTTGTTGAGCATGTTGATGTTGATGGCCGAGAAGATGTTCTCGAAATACTTGATCAGCCAGGCGCCGACGACGGGGCCGAACAGAGTGCCGACGCCGCCGAGGATGGTCATCAGCACGACGTTGCCGGATTCGGTCCAGCGCATGCGCTCCGCCCCGGCGAGCGGGTCGGTGATCGACAGGAGCGCGCCGGCGAGCCCGGCGAACATGCCGGAGATGACGAAGGCGGCGAGCGTGTAGGGCTTGGTGTTGAAGCCGGTATAGTTCATCCGCGTCTGGTTGGACTTGATGCCGCGCAGCGCCATGCCGAAGGGCGAGGCGAAGATCTTCTGCGAGACGTAGAAGGACAGGATCAGCACCACGGCGCACAGATAGAAGCCGCCATAGCCGCCGAGCGCGTTGCCGATCAGGGTCGGCTGCGGCAGGCCGGCCACCGTCGACTGCGCGCCGAAGAGCTGGTCGATGTAGCGCGGGTCGTTGCGGGCGAGCAGCAGGCCGGTCTCGCCATTGGTGATCGGGGTGAGCACCGAATAGGCGAGGCTGTAGCACATCTGCGCGAAGGCGAGCGTCAGGATCGAGAAGTAGATGCCGGTGCGCCGCAGGCTGAAATAGCCGATGAGGAGCGCGAACAGGCCGGCGACGATGACGGCGAAGACCATCGCCGGCAGGATGTCCATGGTCAGCAGCTTGAACGACCACACCGTGGTGTAGGAGCCGACGCCGAGGAAGGCGGCGTGGCCGAAGGAGAGGTAGCCGGTCAGGCCGAACAGGATGTTGAAGCCGATGGCGAAGATCGCGTAGATGGCGAATTTCTGCATCAGGCCGGGATAGGCGGCGCCGAAGGGCGCCAGCCAGATCGGCATCGTCATGACGATCGCGGAGAACACGACCAGCGACACGAGGTCCTTGCGGGAAAGAGACAACATGGCGGATCAGCTCTCCATGATCCCGCGCCGTCCCATCAGGCCGCGCGGACGCACGAGCAGGATGACGACTGCGACGAGGTAGATGACGACCTGGTCGATGCCGGGGATGAGCGACTTCACCTCCGTCATCGACGCGAAGGACTGCAGGATGCCGAGCAGGAAGCCGGCGACCACCGCGCCGGGCAGCGAGCCCATGCCGCCGACGACGACGACCACGAAGCTGAGCACCAGGAAGTCCATGCCGAGGTGGTAGTTGGGCGCCAGAAGCGGCGTGTACATCACGCCGGCGACGCCTGCGACCACGGCGGCAAGGCCGAAGACGATCGTGAAGCGGCGGTCGATGTCGATGCCCAT
>DAOMOI010000251.1:0-4086 GCA_035444225.1 Aquamicrobium sp.
CCGCTCGCCATCCTCGCCGTCGGCCTCTACGGCCGCACGCTGCCAAACCAGAACGGCGCGCCGGTGCGCCTCGTCGTGCCGTGGAAGTACGGCTTCAAGGGCATCAAGTCGATCGTGCGCATCTCGCTCACCGAGGAGGAGCCGGTGACGAGCTGGAAGCGCATGGCCCCGCACGAATACGGCTTCTATGCCAATGTGAACCCGGTCGTCGATCATCCGCGCTGGAGCCAGGCGCAGGAAATCCGCATCGGCGAGGGCGGCTTCTTCAGCCCCGCCCGGCGCGAGACGCTGCCCTTCAACGGCTATGGCGAGCAGGTCGCCGGGCTTTATGCCGGCATGGACCTCGCGGCGAACTATTGACGATGGCGCAGCGTCGGCGTGCCCTCGCCATCTGGGCGCTCTATGCCGCCGGCTTCGTGCCGGCCGTGGTCTGGTTCTGGCTCGGCGCGACCGGGCGCATACCCGGCAACGCGATCAAGGAGTTCGAGCATGTGCTCGGCATCTGGGCGCTGCGCTTCCTTCTCGCCACGCTGATGGTGACGCCGCTGCGCGATCTCGCCGGCGTCAACCTGATGCGCTATCGCCGCGCGCTCGGCCTCCTCGCCTTCTGGTACGCGCTGATGCACTTTTCCACCTATATGGTGCTGGACAAGGGCCTCGACCTCGCTTCCATCCTCGCCGACATCGCGAAACGGCCCTTCATCACCATCGGCATGGCCTGTCTCGCGCTGCTCGTGCCGCTGGCGCTCACCTCCAACGCCTTTTCCATCCGCCGGCTCGGGTCGCGCTGGCAGAGCCTGCACAGGCTGGTCTATGTCGTCGTGCCGGCTGCGGCGGTGCATTACGCCATGTCGGTCAAGGTGGTGACGGCCGAGCCTTTCCTCTATCTCGCGCTCGCGGCGCTGCTCGTGCTCTACCGCCCGTTTCGCCGCCGCATCGTGCAATGGAAAAGGCCGGCCGTCGCAAAACTAGGCTGACAGGGGCGGCTGTTGGCGCTATCGTGAAGAATACGGCCGGAGGCGGCCGGCAGCCCGCGCCCCGAAAGGGGCATGGCGAATGCCTCCACCATACCTTGCTCACCGTTTCGACCGTTAGGGCGAAGGCGTTGGCAACGCGGGCGTCAGCGAAGACTTCGCCGTGACGAAGGAAACGGATATGCGCGACCACCGCGATGCGAAGGCCATGGCCAGGGCCATGCGCGAAGCCCTTGCCGAACGCAAGCTGACCGTCACCCACAGCGAGGCGCTGGAAATCGTCGCCCGCCAGTTCGGGCTGGACAACTGGAACATTCTCTCGGCGCAGATCGAGCGCGAGCGGGCATCCGCCGGTCCCGGCACTATTGCCTTCGAGCAGGCCGTGCCGATTGTGCGCATCTTCGATGTCGCCAAGGCGCACGAGTTCTACCTCGGCTTCCTCGGCTTTTCCGTCGATTGGGAGCACCGCTACGGCGACAACTTCCCGCTCTACACGCAGGTTTCCCGCGCCGGCTTGCGGCTGCACCTCTCCGAGCATGCCGGCGACGCCACCCCGGGCGGCAATATGTGCGTCTACATGACCGGCATCCACGCCTTCCATGCCGAGCTTATCGCGAAGAACTATCGCTATATGAGACCCGGCCTCGAGGACGAGGGGACGCGGCTGGAAGTCACGGTCATCGACCCGTTCAACAACCGCATCCGCTTCATGGAGCTGAAGCGATAGCTGCAATTTGAATCGTTTTCTTGGCCGTTCCGAAATTGCCGCCGTCGTAACGTAGCGTCGGGGCAATCATCGGCGGGGGCCGGTATGAAAACGGCGGGTATCGCGGCGGCGCGGCCGCGTGAAAAGGGCAGGGCAGGCGGGCATGTGGCGCTTGCCAGGGCTCTGGCCGCGCTTGCCGGAGCGGCGCTCCTGCTGCTGGCGCTGGCTGCCGCCGCGCGGCTGCCATGGGCGGAGCTGCGCCTTCATCTCGACGCCCGCTCATGGCCGGTCGCCGCCGCCACCATCCGCTCCGTCTCGTTTTCCGAGCGCGGCATGGAGGGCGAACTGGTGCTCGCCGTCGCCTATGACTATGAGCTCGATGGCGTCCTGCATCACGGGCATATGGCGAGCTTCCGCGACATTGCCGCGCCGCATGACCGCCGCCTGCCCAGGCTCTACGGCCGGCTCAACTTCGCGCTGGTCACCGGCCGCGCCGTGCCGGTCTTCCACGATCCGCGCTCGCCGGGGCGGGCCGTCCTCGATCGCGGCTTCGAGCCGGGCGTGATGGCGGGCGACGGTCTTCTGGCCGCGCTCGGCGGCATGGTCGGCCTGTGGCTGGTTCTGGCGCCGCTGCGCCGCCGCGGCGTCTATTCGGCGCAGTAGCGTTCCCAGCCCTTGGGGCCGAGATGCTCCTGCGGCTCGAAGCGCACCTTGTAGGCCATCTTGCGCGAGCCGCTGACCCAGTAGCCGAGATAGACGTAAGGCAAGCCGGCGGCGCGGGCGCGGGCGATGTGGTCGAGGATCATGAAGGTGCCGAGCGATCGGTGCTCCAGCGACGGCTCGTAGAAGGAATAGACCATCGACAGCCCGTCGGCCATCCAGTCGGTCAGCGCGACGGCGATCAGCTCGCCCTCGCCGCGGCCGGTGATGAAGCTGTCCGGCCCGCGCCGGCGATATTCGACGATACGGGTATCGACATGGCTGTCCTCGACCATCATCGCATAATCGAGCACGGTCATGTCGGCCATGCCGCCGTCGCGGTGGCGTGCGTCGAGATAGGTGCGGAACAGCGAATATTGCTCGGAGGAAGGCTCGGCGTCATGGATCGCGCCGATCAGGTCGTCGTTGCGCGCGGCCGCGCGGCGCATGCTGCGCGTCGGCTCGAACTCGTCGACGAGGATGCGCACCGAGACGCAGGCGCGGCAGGTCTCGCAGGCCGGCCGGTAGGCGATGTTCTGCGAGCGGCGGAAGCCGCCCTGCGTCAGCAGGTCGTTCAGCTCGGGCGCGCGGTCGCCGACGAGGTGCGTGAACACCTTGCGCTCGAATTCGCCCTGCTTGTAGGGGCAGGGCGAGGGCGCGGTCAGGAAGAACTGCGGCGCATGGGGTGGATGCTGGTGCTTCATGGTCCGTGACTGCCGTTCGCTTCCATAGGCATGTCACGCCGGCGCGAAAGGTCAACCGTAAAAATTTGAATGCCGCCCCGGCTCACCTTTCCGGCTCATCGGTCCGCGCGGGTGACGACGGTGCCGAGCAGCAGGTCGTGGACCGTGCGCTTGCGCTCGAGGAACAGGGCCGCGAGTAGGATCAGCGGGGTCAAAAGCACGTTACCGGCCCAGAACAGCACGGTGTGGACCACCGCGACCAGCCCGTCGATCGGCCGGCCGTCGAGCCGCTCCAGCCGGACGCCCATCATGCGCATGCCCACCGTCGCCTGGTTGGCGCCGCCCAGCGTGTTCCAGACATAGATCAGCGCCACCGCCGGGAACAGTATCGAAAACAGCGCCCAGCCGAGGCCGAGCGTGACGATGCCGAGCACGAAGACGAGGATGGCGAAGGGAAGCGTCAGCAGCGCGACGAGCATGTAGTCGATGACGAACGCCATCATCCGGCGCGATAGCACGCCTTCATAGACCCGGACGTCGTCGAGCCGGGCGGGGATGATCTCGCCGTCGAGGATGCGCGTGGTCATTGTGTCTCTCGTCTCCTGAAGCGGAAGGGATGGCCCTTTACGCCACAGGAGATGGTGTTTTCCGCCGCGATTTCAATGTCCGACTTCCGACCGGGCGTCTCAGCCCTTGAGGATCTCGGCGACGCGCGGCGCGAAATAGGTGAAGATGCCGTCGCAGCCGGCGCGCTTGAAGGCGATGAGGCTTTCCAGCATCGCCGCCTCGCCGTCGATCGAGCCGCGGGCGGCGGCCGCCTCGATCATCGCGTATTCGCCCGACACCTGGTAGGCGAAGGTCGGCATGGCGAATTCGTCGCGGGCGCGGCGGATGATGTCGAGATAGGGCAGGCCGGGCTTGACCATGATCATGTCCGCGCCTTCGTCGAGGTCCTGCTCGATCTCGCGCATCGCCTCGTCGCTGTTGGCGTGGTCGAGATAGTAGGTCTTCTTGTCGCCCTTCA
>DAOMOI010000252.1:0-4082 GCA_035444225.1 Aquamicrobium sp.
GGCGGAAGGCATCCTGACCACGCGTGGCGGCATGACCAGCCACGCCGCCGTCGTCGCCCGCGGCATGGGCAAGCCCTGCGTCTCCGGCGCCGGCTCGCTGCGCGTCGACTACAAGGCCGGCACGCTTACCGCGCTCGGCCGCACCTTCAAGCGCGGCGACGTCATCACCATCGACGGCGCCGCCGGCCAGGTGTTGAAGGGCGCGGTGCCGATGCTCCAGCCTGAACTCTCCGGCGATTTCGCCGCGATCATGGAGTGGGCCGACGGGGCGCGGCGGATGAAGGTGCGCACCAATGCCGAGACCCCGGCCGATGCGCGCATGGCGCGCTCCTTCGGCGCGGAAGGCATCGGCCTGTGCCGCACCGAGCACATGTTCTTCGACGACGAGCGCATCGTCGCCGTGCGCGAGATGATCCTGTCCGACGTCGAGAAGGATCGCCGCGCCGCGCTCGCCAAGCTGCTGCCGATGCAGCGCGGCGACTTCCGCGAGCTGTTCGAGATCATGGCGGGCCTCCCCGTGACGATCCGGCTGCTCGACCCGCCGCTGCACGAGTTCCTGCCCAAGTCGGAAAGCGAGATCGCCGAGGTGGCGGCGGCCATGGACGTGTCCGCCGATCGGCTGCGCCATCGCACCGAGGCGCTGCACGAGTTCAACCCGATGCTCGGCCATCGCGGCTGCCGGCTCGCGGTCTCCTATCCCGAGATCGCCGAGATGCAGGCGCGCGCCATCTTCGAGGCGGCGGTCGAGGCGGCCGAGAGCACCGGCAGCCCGGTGGTGCCGGAGATCATGGTGCCGCTGGTCGGGCTGGTGAAGGAACTGGACTTCGTCAAGGCGCGCATCGACGCGGTGGCAGAAGGTGTGATGAAGGAGAAGGGCACGACCATCGACTACATGGTCGGCACCATGATCGAGCTGCCGCGCGCCGCGATCCGCGCCGATGCCATCGCGGCCTCGGCCGAGTTCTTCTCCTTCGGCACCAACGACCTGACGCAGACGACCTTCGGCATCTCGCGCGACGACGCCTCCTCCTTCCTCGAGACCTATCGCCAGAAGGGCATCGTCGAGCGCGACCCCTTCGTCACCCTCGATGTCGAGGGCGTGGGCGAACTGGTGAGGATCGCGGCGGAAAAGGGCAGGAGCGCGCGCCCCGGCATCAAGCTCGGCATCTGCGGCGAGCATGGCGGCGACCCTGCCTCGATCGCCTTCTGCGAGACCGTCGGGCTCGACTATGTGTCGTGCTCGCCCTTCCGCGTGCCCATCGCCCGGCTCGCCGCCGCGCAGGCCGCCATCCGCGCGCGATAGGCGGGCCGCGAAGGCAGGCGGCGCGCCCGCCGCCTTCGGATGGTGCGAAGATCGGGGCGGAGCGCCTCGCCGATGCGGCGGCGGCCTGAGGGCCGCGAGCGCGAGATATTGAGCGCGAGGGCTGGAGAGGTTCTGCGCGGGCGCGACTCGCGTGAGCACCTGATGGCAGAGCGTGGCCATCCGTTCGATCCGTTCGGCCCTGCCGCTGCCCAAAGCTGCTGCCAGATGCCGCCGGGGCACCGGATGTGCCCGACATGTGGTGGCTGTCCTTGGCGCTCCTGCCAATAAGGGAAGCTCTCGCGTGGCTGCCCCTTTCATCGGTCAACGCTGGTTTTCTTCCGAAAACCGGGATCTGGAGACCGGCGCGCGTGGTTCCTGCGGTGCGGTTTTCCCGCGCTCGCGGCGGGGCAGCTGGCGGCTTGCGTGCGAATCGCACGAAAACTATTTAGAGTCGCATGGATATTTTCACGCCACGCCCAAGCCGCTGGCGGGTATAAGACTGCTGGAAACAGAAGGCCGCATCGGGATATCTGTCGTGCAATCTCACATGGCGCCGAAACGCGGAGGCCGCGCCGGACGGGCGGCCGGAGGCGGTGCCGTCGCCTCTTCGGGCGACGTGGCGTCGCATTCGCCGGCCGCGTCCTCGGACGTTTCCTCGGCGGCTGCATCCGGCCCCTATGTGATGATGCTCGGCCTGCGCGGCATCCCCGACGTGCAGGGCGGGGTCGAGAAGCATGTCGAGATGCTGGCCGGCCGGCTCGCCGCGCGGGGGTGGCGCGTCGAGGTCGTCGCGCGCCGCTCCCATCTGCCGCAACCGCGGGCGCGCGACTGGCGCGGCATACGCATCACCCCGCTCTGGGCGCCGCGCCACGTCGCGCTCGAGGCGCCCGTCCACACCTTTCTCGGCGTTCTCCATGCCGCCCGACGCCGTCCCGATATCCTCCATGTCCATGCCATCGGTCCCAGCCTGATGGTGCCGCTCGCCCGCCTTTTCGGCCTGCGCGTCGTCGTCACCCATCACGGCTACGACTATGACCGCCAGAAATGGGGCGCGCTGGCCCGGCGCGTCCTGCGGCTCGGCGAGCGGTTCGGCATGCGGCTGTCGCATGGCCGCATCGCCGTCTCGGCCGAGATCGCCCGCACCATGCATGCGCGCCACGGCGTCCGCGTCGATTTCGTGCCGAACGGCGTCGCGACCGCGACATGCGCGGAGCCCGGCTCCGTCCTCGACACATTCGGCATCGAGCGGCGCCGCTACATCCTGTATGCCGCGCGCATCGTGCCGGAAAAGCGCCAGCTCGACCTGATCCGCGCCTTCGCCCGCCTTGGCGATCCGGGCCTGCGGCTGGTGATCGCCGGCGACGACGCCTTCAACGGGGCCTATGCCCGGGAGGTGCGCGCGCTCGCCGCCGCGATGCCGGGCGTCGTGCTTGCCGGCTTCCAGTCGGGCGAGCGGCTTGCGGCGCTGTTCGGCAATGCGGCCCTGTTCGTGCTTCCCTCCAGCCATGAAGGCATGCCGATCGCCGTGCTCGAGGCGATGGCCTACGGCCTGCCGGTGCTGGTGAGCGACATCGTCGCCAACAGGGAGCTCGGCCTGCC
Source organism: Aquamicrobium sp. (assembly GCA_035444225.1). Classification (GTDB taxonomy): domain Bacteria; phylum Pseudomonadota; class Alphaproteobacteria; order Rhizobiales; family Rhizobiaceae; genus Aerobium. The sequence goes on from DAOMOI010000252.1 coordinate 2,903, forward strand.
CGAAGACGATTATTTCCCGCTCGGCGACGTCGATGCGCTCGCCGCCGCGCTTGCCGCCAGACTCGGCGACCTGCCCTCGGAGGCGGCGATGGGCGAGCGGGCGGCGAAGGTGGCCCACGCCTATAGCTGGGCCGGCATCGCCGACCGCACGGCCGCGCTCTACCGCAAGGCGCTCGGCCGGTGACGGCGCGGGCGACCACGCCGCGCGCGACGGTCGGGGGAGGCTAGGGATGGACGCCGGCCTCAAGCGCGCGCTGACGGTCCTCGCTTGGCTGATCCTGGCGGTCATCGTCTTTTCCACCCTGTCGCCGATCGGCATGCGGCCGCATCTCGGCGCGGCGCATGTGGAGCGGTTCGCCGCCTTCGCCCTGCTCGGCTTCCTGTTCACCACCCTCCATCCGGGCCGCATCGTCGCGGTGCTCCTGTGCCTGGCCGCCGCCGTCGCCGGGCTCGAGCTTCTCCAGATGCTGGTCTCGGGCCGGCATGCGCGCGTCGCCGATGTCGCCGTCAAGGCCGCCGGCGGCGTCTGCGGCGTCGCCTCGGCATGGCTGGTCATGCGCCTGCGCGCCCTTGCCGCCCGTCCGGGGAGGCGGCGTTGACGGTGTCGGTCATCGTCAAGACGCTGAACGAGGAGGCGAAGATCGCCGCCACCGTCGAGAGCGCGCTCGAAGCAATCGCCGGCATCGGCGGCGAGGTCGTCGTCGCCGATTCCGGCTCGCGCGACCGCACGCTCGCCATCGCCGCCGGCTATCCCGTCACCATCGCCCGGATCGAGCCGCCCGCCTTGCCGAGCTGCGGCATCGGCCCCCAGCTCGGCTATCAATATTCGCGCCACCCTTTCCTGTGCCTGATCGACGGCGACATGGTCCTCGACCCGGATTTCCTGGGGCCGGCGCTGGCTTTTCTGGAGGCGAACCCGGATGTCGCCGGCGTCACCGGCCATGTCGAGGAAAAGGCGGTCGCCAATCTCGAATTCGCCCGCCGCGCCAACAGCAGCGCGCCGGAAAAGCGCGTCGGGCCGGTCGATCGGCTGAATGGCGGCGGGCTTTACCGGCGCGCGGCAATCGAGGATGTCGGCTATTTCTCCGACCGCAACCTGCACGGCTACGAGGAGTTCGACCTCGGGGCGCGGCTGCGGGCGGCCGGATGGAGCCTTCACCGCCTCGACCGCCGCTTCGTC
>DAOMOI010000253.1:0-4075 GCA_035444225.1 Aquamicrobium sp.
TTAAAAGTCACGTGCTCTACCGCTGAGCTACCGGCCCATCCTGCCGCCTTCGCCACCGTCGGGCAAATGCGACAACCCCTTCCGGGGATACGCCCCGGAAAGCGCGCGGAACATAAGAACGCAGCAAAGTCCGGTCAACCGCAAAACGTCGCCGCCGGAGAGATCGTCGGCCAGCGACCCTATGCCACGCTTCGGGACCACGCTTTGGTGATTGGAGACGCAGGCGGCGAGCGGCTATATCAGGCGCGGAACAGGCAGGTCGGAGTCTTCGCGAGCAATGGCCATCGACATCGGGTATATGAGCGCCGTCGGCGCTGGCGCGCTGTCGTTCCTGTCGCCCTGCGTGCTGCCGCTGGTGCCGCCCTATCTGTGCTACATGGCCGGCGTTTCCATCGACGATTTCCGCGGCGCGGCCGCTGTGCCCGCGGGCGGCGGGGCTGCGGCCCTGCGCGCCGCGCCCCTGCATACCGCGCCGGCCCGGCTCGCCCTCGTCGGCGCGGCCTTCGCCTTCGTGCTCGGCTTCTCGACCGTGTTCGTGGCGCTGGGGGCGGGCGCGTCGTCGGTGGGCGGGCTGCTCCGGGCATGGCAGCAGGAGGCGGCCATGGTCGCCGGCGTCCTCATCATTCTGATGGGGCTGAACTTCCTCGGAATCATCCGCATCCCGCTCCTGTCGCGCGAAGCGCGGTTCCAAGGGGCGGGCAAGCCGGCCAACGCGCTCGGCGCCTATCTGATGGGGCTCGCCTTCGCCTTCGGTTGGACGCCGTGCATCGGGCCGGTACTGGGGCCGATCCTGACGCTGGCCGGCGGGCGCGACACGGTGGGGGAGGGGGCGATGCTGCTGGCCGCCTATTCGCTCGGCCTCGGCATCCCGTTCATCTGTGCGGCGCTGTTTTCCGGCGCATTCATGCGCTTCCTTGGCCGCTTCCGCGTACATCTCGGCCGTGTCGAGAAGGTCATGGGCGGCCTCCTCGTCCTTGCCGGCATCCTGTTCCTCACCGGCGGGGTGCAGGCGGCGGCCTATTGGCTGCTCGAAACCTTTCCCGGCCTCGCGGCGCTCGGATAAGGGTCAGTCGTTCCACGTTTCCATGGCGCTGACCGCCTCCGGCGACGCATTCAGCGTCAGGCGGTTGTTCTCCCGGGTGAACTGGTCGAGCGGGATGACGACGTCGCGGTCGGCATAGCCGGCCTTGTCGTCGAAATCGACCACAAGCGCCGCCGCCGTCTGGGCGTCGGGGCCGACGACCTCCTCGACCTCGCCGATCTCGGCGCCGGACGCGTCGTAGACGTCCCAGTCCTCCACCTGGTCGGCGATGGCGCCGAACGCCGCTATATGTGCGTTGTCGTTGACCTCGACCCACGCGGTCTGCGCCACGGCCGCGCCGCAGGCGATCAGGCTGCCGAGCGCGAGGCCGAGCGGGAATGTTCTGTAGCGCATGGGATTCTCCATTGATCCGGTCGGGAACGATGCCGGTTAACGCGGCACCGTGAAGAAGGTTCGACCGGCGAAAGCCATGCCTTCGCGCATCCGCCAAAGGGGCAGCTTTCCCGCTTGAATATTAGAGACGATCGGTCTAATAAACATCCATGCTGGAATCCGCCCCCGTCCTTCGCAAGCGCGGCCGCCCCCGCAAGGATCCGTCCCTGCCGGGCTCGGCGCGCAGCCAGCTTCTGCGCGCGGGCGTCGCCATCCTGACGGAAAAGGGCTTCAGCGCCGTCGGGATCGAGGAAATCCTGTCGGCGGCCTCGGTGCCGAAGGGATCGTTCTATCACTATTTCGACAGCAAGGATGCGTTCGGCCTCGCGCTGATCGACGCCTATGCCGACTATTTCGCGCGCAAGCTCGACCGCTGGTTCGAGGCGTCGGACCGGCCGCCGTTGCGGCGGCTGGCGGATTTCGTCGCGGACGCGCGCGAAGGCATGGCCCGCCATGATTTCCGGCGCGGCTGCCTGGTCGGCAATCTCGGGCAGGAGATGGGCGTGCTGCCCGAGCGATTCCGGCAGCGGATCTCGGCCGTGTTCGCGGATTGGGAGGCGCGGACGGCCAAGTGCCTGCGCGCGGCGCAGGCGGCGGGGCAGATTCCGCAAGGCGCCGATTGCGACCGGCTGGCGGCCTTCTTCTGGATCGGATGGGAGGGCGCGGTGCTGCGCGCCAAGCTCGAACGGAATGCGGACGCGCTCGACGCTTTCGCGGAGGGCTTTTTCAAACTGCTGGGGACACGGCCCGGCACAAACGACAGGTGATGCGATGTTCAAGGCAATCATGATCTCGAAGGACGAGTCCGGGCAGCATGTCGCGCTGACCGAGGTGGGCAAGGACCAGTTGCCCGAGGGCGACGTGACCGTCCGCGTCCGGTGCTCGACGCTGAACTACAAGGACGCGCTGGCGATCACCGGCAAGGCGCCGGTCGTGCGCAAGTTCCCGATGGTGCCGGGCATAGACCTTGCCGGGGTCGTCGAGCAGTCCGACCATCCCGGATTCCGCGCGGGCGACGGCGTCGTCCTGAACGGCTGGGGCGTCGGCGAGGTCCATTGGGGCGGCCTTGCCGAATATGCCCGCCTCAAGGGCGACTGGCTGATCCCGCTCGATCCGGCCTTCACGCCCGAACAGGCGATGAGCATCGGCACGGCCGGATACACGGCCATGCTGTGCGTGATGGCGCTGGAAAAGCACGGCGTCACGCCGGACAGCGGCGAGATTCTGGTGACCGGGGCGGCGGGCGGCGTCGGCAGCGTCGCCGTCGCCATCCTCGCGAAGCTCGGATACGCCGTCGTCGCCATGACCGGACGGCCCGCCGAGGCCGACTACCTGAAATCGCTCGGCGCGTCGCGCATCGTCGATCGCGGCGACTACAGCGCGCCGGGCAGGCCGCTGGCCAGGGAACAGTGGGCGGGAGCGGTCGATGTGGCGGGCGGGCAGGTGCTGGCCAATGTCTGCGCCGCGATGAAGTACCGGGGCGTCGTCGCGGCCTGCGGGCTGGCCGGCGGCATGGAATTTCCGGCGACCGTCGCGCCCTTCATCCTTCGCGGGGTCACGCTGGCGGGCATCGACAGCGTCATGTGCCCGAAGCCCGAACGGATCGAGGCATGGCGGCGGCTGGCCCGCGACCTCGACCCCGCCTTGCTCTCATCCATGACGCAGCGCGTCGCGCTCGCCGACGTCGTTCCCGCCGCCGAGCGGCTGATCGCCGGGGCGGTCCGCGGCCGCATCATCGTTCCGATTTCCGCCGACTGACCATTTCGACAGGAGCTTCCGCATGACCACCGCCCAACCGCCCGTCAGCCGCTTTCCCGTTCCGGCGCTCTCCGACATGCCGGACGATATCCGCGCGCGCATCGAGGCCGTTCAGGAGAAGTCCGGCTTCGTTCCGAACGTCTTCCTCGTCCTCGCCCATCGTCCCGACGAGTTCCGGGCCTTCTTCGCCTATCATGACGCGCTGATGGACAAGCCCGGCAATCTGACCAAGGCCGAGCGCGAGATGATCGTGGTCGCCACCAGCAATTTGAACCAGTGCCAGTATTGCGTCGTCGCGCACGGGGCGATCCTGCGCATCCGGGCGAAGAACCCGCTGATCGCGGATCAGGTGGCGGTCAACTATCGCAAGGCCGACATCACCGAACGGCAGAAGGCCATGATCGACTTCGCGGTCAAGGTTTCGAGCGAAGCCTACAAGGTCGGCGACGACGACCTCGAGACCCTGAAATCGCACGGCTTCACCGAGGAAGACACGTGGGACATCGCCGCCATTTCGGCGTTCTTCGGCATGTCGAACCGGCTCGCCAACGTCACGAGCATGAGGCCGAACGACGAATTCTACGCGCTCGGCCGCTGAGCGACCGGAGATGACGCTCACCGGCGGCCCCCGAGGGGGCCGCGCGGGCAGCCCGGATCAGGCCATCGCCTTCTGGAGGTTCTCGTCGACCTTGTCGAGGAAGCCGGTGGTGGAGAGCCAGGGCTGGTCGGCGCCGATCAGCAGCGCCAGGTCCTTGGTCATGTAGCCCGATTCCACCGTCTGGACGCAGACGCGCTCGAGCGTCTCGGCGAAGCGCTTCAGCTCCTCGTTGTCGTCGAGCTTGG
>DAOMOI010000254.1:0-4057 GCA_035444225.1 Aquamicrobium sp.
GGCCTCTGCGATGGCCAGATGCGACAGGATCTCGGCGCGCGTCGGCTCGTCGGCCGTCGCCGTCAGCGCCATGCGCGGCGTGCCGGAAAAGCGCGCCACCACCGCGTCGAGCTGGCGGTAGGACGGGCGGAAATCGTGCCCCCATTGCGACAGGCAATGCGCCTCGTCGATGGCGATCAGCGACAGCTTCACGCCGTCGAGTCGCTCCAGCACGTCGGGCCGCAGCAGCGTCTCGGGCGCGACGTAGAGCAGGTCGAGCCCGCCTTCCCCGACAGCGCGCCACAGGGCGCGCCGCTCGTCCGGCGCGAGGTCGGAATTCAACGCCGCGGCGCGCACGCCGGCCTGCCGCAGGGCCGCGACCTGATCGGCCATCAGCGCCAGCAGCGGCGAGACGACGAGGCCCATGCCGGGCCGGGCGATGGCGGGAATCTGGTAGCACAGCGACTTGCCGCCGCCGGTCGGCATCAGCACGAAGGCGTCGTTGCCGGCGATGACATGCTCGACGATCCGCGCCTGCGGCCCCCTGAACGCATCGTAGCCATAGACGGTCTTCAGGATTTCAAGGGCGGTGGCGGTCATGTCCGGCGGCATCGGGAATCATCGGAGCCCCCTTCATAGCAGCCTTACCCGCAGCGCAAAGCCGTTCCGTCGCGCATGGGGGCGAAAGCGGGGTCGATGGCGCTGTAGAAGGCATGGCGCGTCGGCACCTTGGCCAACAGGTCGAGCGCGGTCGCGCATTCGCCGGCGAGCGCGTGGACATGGGCGACGAAATAGTGCTCCAGCCCGCCGCCATCGCCGGCCGAGCGCGCGGCGGCGAGCATCGCCCGCGCCATGCCGTCGCGCCCCGAGCGGGCAAGCCCGGAGCGGCCCTCGTCGATCACGCGCAGGCCGGCGGCATCGTCGCGAAGGGCAAACCGCGTCGCCAGCGCATCCAGATAGCCGGCATAGTCGTCCTCGGCGAGGCTGGCGAAGGACAGGAAGCGATAGGGGTTGGCGTAATTCGGCTCGTTGGCGACGAGGTGCCGCAACTGGTCCCGCGCCGCGTCGATGCGGCCGGCGCTGAGCAGGGCGATCGCCTCGCTGACCATGATCGACCGCGAGGACGGGTCGAGATAGCGCGCCCAGCCGATCTCGACCAGCGCCCGGCTGGGCTCCCCCGACAAGGCGAGCGCCGAGGCGTACCAGTGCCGCGTCTGCGCGTCCCTCGGGTTGAGCAGCGTCGCCTGCTCGAACCGGGCGAGGCCGGCCTTCCTGTCGCGCTGCCAGAAGAATTCGAGGTCGGCCAGCACGCTGTGGGCGGAGGCGAGTGTCGGATCGAGCGCCACCGCCCGCTCGGCCGCCGCCCGCGAACGGGCATAGCCTTCCCCGGCGTCGATGACCCGGTATTCGACCATCACATTGTAGGTCGACGCCAGCGCCGACCAGATCTCGGCCGAGCCGGGATCGGCCTCGGCAGCCTCTTCCAGCAGCGCGGCGGCCCGAGGCAGGCTTTGCGGGGTGCGCTTCTCGAACAGATAGACACCCTCGCCATAGAGGCCCCGCGCCTTCTCGCCAGCCGGCGAGCCAGCGAAGGGACGGGCCGGCTCCGTCGCGGGCAAGCCACCGTTCCAGACGAACAAGCCGAGGGCGAGCGCGCCGGCGAGGCCGCAACCGGCGAGCGCCAGCGCGAGCGGCGCCCGGCGGCGGCGCGATCCTTCCATCCCGTCCGGGACCGCAGCCGGCAGCCCCGGCTCGATCTCGCCATGGCTTTTCAGCCAGTGGTCGAGATCGTGGCGATAGGCATAGACGGTGCTGCGGCCCCCGCCGGGAACGCGATGGACCGGCAGGCCCTTGTCGGCGGCCCAGCGGCGGACCGTGCTCGCGTCGCGGTCGAAATGCGCCGCGATCTGCTTCCATCCCTTGAGCCGCGCTCCGCGCTCGCCCGCATGCCCATGTTCCATGCAAGTCCCCCGAAACAGCGCGATCGCCGGCCTGTAATTGTTGGGCACGAGCGAAGTCCGGTCAAGAGGCGAGGCCCGCGCCGCCCGATTCCTCAATTTGCGCACTCATGCCGCCAATTGCCTCCTTCGAGCGCAAGCGGGCCGGCAATATCCTGCACCGAGGAGTCGGGGTTCGCGCAGCGGCAAGGGGTCGGGAATTTGAGAACATCACGGTTGCTGAGAGAGGTTTCGCGGTCGGCATTGGCCACGGCGGTCGCAATGTCGGCGTCGGTCGGCGCGGCCACGGCGCAGAACTGGCAGGGCGGCGTCAGCTCCGACTGGCACGACGGCGCGAACTGGAGCGGCGGCGCGGCCCCGACCGGCGCGGTCGATCCGGTGGTCGACACCGTCTCGCCCAACCCGCTGCGGCTCGCTTCCGGCGTGGTCGATTTCACGCTCGCCGGCGACGGCCAGCGCGGCATCGCCATCGGCCTGACCGGAACCGGCGCGCTGACCATCGCCAACGGGGCAGACCTGATCCTCGGACAGGCCGTCTTCGCGGCCGAGGCCACGTCCATCGGCCGCGCCACGGTCACCGGCCCCGGCTCGACCTGGAGCCACGGCACCCTCGTGCTGGGCCATATCGGCGCCGGCACGATCCGGGTCGAGGATCGCGGCGCGATGACCACGCGCGGCGAGGCTTCCATCGGCCGCAACATCGGCGCCAGGGGAACGCTGGAGATCGACGGCGCCGGCTCCGTCTGGACCGCCGAAGACCGCGTGCTGCTCGGCCTTGCCGGGCGTGGCGAATTGACAGTTGCCAACCGCGCCGCGGCCAGCGCCGGCAAGGGCGTCATCGTCGGCGCGGCCGAGACGGGAACCGGCATCGCCACGATCAGAGGCGACGGCTCCGAATGGACCATCGCCGAAGAGATCGTCGTCGGCCAGCTCGGATCGGGCGAGCTCAGGATCGAGGGCGGCGCGACCGTCACCACCGGCGCGCAGGGCATCATCGCCAACGGCCCGTCATCCGCCGGCTCCGTCTCCGTCACCGGCGATGGGTCGCAATGGCTGGTCGGCGACGCGCTCTTCGTCGGATGGGACGGCGCGGGCACGCTCGCCATCCGCGACGGCGGCCAGGTCGAGGCGGAGATCATCGGCGTCCTCGGCAAGGAGACCGCGACGCCGAACATCGTCATCGACGGCCCCGGCAGCGAACTGCGCGCGGTCGGCGGCATCCAGCTCGGGGAAATCGAAAGCGTCGCCATGGAGATCACCGGCGGCGGCAGGCTCCTGACCGGCAAGATCGAGTCCAACCCCTTCTACGGCCGCTCCTATCTCGGCTATCTCCAGCCGAGGGGGGCTTCGGCTTCCGTGCTGGTCAGCGGGGCGGGTTCCGCCTGGGAGGACGGCAACCACCTCATCCTGGGCAATACCGGCAGCGACGCCATGGTGCGCGTCGAGAACGGCGGCACGCTCAAAGGCGTCTCCATTGATGTCGGCCGCAGTCGCGGGCTCGACTTCGCGGCAGGGGAGTTCTACGGCCAGTCCAGCCTGTTCGCCACGGGCGCGGGCACCAGCGTCGCATTCGAGAATTTCCAGATCGGCAATGCCGGCGCGAAAGCGGTGGTCGAGATCACCGGCGGCGCGACCGTGAAATCGGAATATGCCATGCTCGGCGGCGGCTCGACATTGAGCGGCGACAGCTCGATGCAGGCATTCTCCGACGTCGATCTCCTGCTCGCGGGAACCGGAACGAGCTGGACGAATGCCGATAAGTGGGACAGCGGCTTCGTGACCTCTTCCGGCGACCTGCGTATCCGCGTCACCGACAGCGCCCTGCTCTCGACCGAGGGCGACCTGCGGCTGGGCAGCGGGCTCTGGGCGGACTACCCGTCGAGCTCGCGGCTCGGCATCGACGATGGCGGCGCGGTCCGGGTTGGCGGCGCGGCGCACATCGCCGAAGGGGCCAACGCCGAAGCCTCGGTCCTGCTCGACGGCGCGGGCTCGCGCATGACCGTCGGCGAACGGGTGATCGTCGGTGACGAGGGGACCGGCGCGCTGCACATCGCCAACGGCGCGCGGCTTTCCGCCGCCGGGGTCGAGATCGCCGCGCAGGCCGGCTCCAGCGGCAGGCT
>DAOMOI010000255.1:0-4050 GCA_035444225.1 Aquamicrobium sp.
GGATCTCCTTCTCGGCGATGACGAGGATGGTGCTCATCGGCCGGCCTCCCGCTCGATGTCCTGGAAATGGGCGTAAAGCTCGTCGAGCGTCGGCGGCGTCACGTCGAGGTCGGCGATCTCGGCGCGCACGGCGGCGCGCAGCAGCTCGACCTTGTCCTCGGGCGCGGCGTCGATCTCCAGCATGTGGCCGTTGACCGCGCGCCAGTCGCGGCCGCCGTCGAGCCGGCGCTCCTCGCCCTCGGCAAGCTTGACGCGGATGCGCGTCGGCAGGCGGGCGATGCGGCGCAGCTCGTCCAGCGTGCCGTCGGCGATCTTGACCCCGCGCCCGACGATGACGACGCGGTCGGCGCGGCCTTCCAGCTCCGAAAGCGCGTGCGAGGACAGAAGGATGGTCGAGCCGGTGTCGCGCAATTCGTCGAGGAAGCGGTAGAAATCGCGGCGCGAGGCGGGGTCGAGGCCGGTGGTCGGCTCGTCGAGCAGCAGCACTTTCGGCTGGCCGATCAGCGCCTGTGCGATCCCGAGCCGCTGGCGCATGCCCTTGGAATAGGTGCGCACGCGCCGGTTGGCGGCTGCGGCGAGGCCGACGCGATCGAGCAGGCCGGGGATCTGGTCGCGTCCGGCGCGCTTGAGCGCCGCATAGAAGCGAAGCGTCTCGGTTCCGGTCAGCGCCGGGTTGAACGAGACGTTTTCCGGCAGGTAGCCGAGCCGCGTCCGCACCTCGGCCGAGCCCGTCGCGGGGTCCTCGCCCAGAACGCGCACGGCGCCGGCGGTGGGGCGCAGCAGGCCCAGCATCATCTTGATCAGCGTGGTCTTGCCGGCGCCGTTGTGGCCGACGAGGGCGACGATCTCTCCCGCCTCCAGCGAGAAGGAGACGTCCTTGACCGCCTCGATCGCGCCGAAGGATTTGGAGACGCCGGAAAGCTCGATGGTCGTCGTCATTGCACCTGCGATCTCGAACGGGACTGGGGCTGGGGCGGGGCCATCAGCGGGCGGCTGTCGACGACGCCGCCCGGCAGGATAGCCGGGAACTGGCTCTGCGCCCAGCGGATGACCTGCACCGCCGGGCTGTTGGTGAGGATCTTGGCCTGCGGCGCGGTCCACAGCACGCGGTCGACAAGATCGTTGGGGCGATAGGGCGAGTCACCGATACCGTCGCCGTTCAGGTCGAAGGCGGGGTTGTCGCTCCAGAAATTGCCGCGCCCGTCCACCGACCAGTCGAGATAGCGGGTGCCGACATACTTCACCTGGTTGCGGTTGTTGACGAAGGTGTTGCCGCTCATGCGGTTGCCTTCGGAGCCGGCGGTGAAATGGATGCCGATGGCGCAGTTCTCGAACCAGTTGTCGCGGAACTCGTTGCGGTTGGCGTTGTAGATGAAGACGCATTTTTCCGGGCCCAGCCGCATCCCCGACGCGTCCACCACCGCATCCCCGTCGCCCATCGGCACGCCGTGGCTGTCGCCGCGCCGCCCGGCCATGATCCAGCGCGACAGCGGCTGCATCCGGCCGACGACGATGTTGTCGGCGATATGCGAGCCCTTGGCGGTGTTGAGCAGCAGGCCGTGGTCGCGGTCGCCGTTGGAGACGTTGCCGGTGACGGTCAGCCGGTCGGAGAACATGATGGCGTAGCCGACCGAATTGCCGGCAGAGACGTTGTCGGAAATCTCGCTGTCGTTGGTGTACATGTAGTGGACGGCGAAGCGCAGGTCGGTGAATCGGTTGCCGGAAAAGACGTTGTTCTTGCTTGCCATGGTCGCGATGCCGTCGCGGCCCTTGCTGATGTCGTTGCCGATCACCTTCGCGCCCGGCGCGTTCCACAGGTGCACGCCGTTGCCCGCTTCCGCCGAGCGGCCCTCGCTGATGCCTTCGATGCGGTTGTCCTTCACCAATGCGTCGTCGGCGCCCTGGATGTAGATGCCGTAGAGATTGCCGATGACCTCGTTGTTCTCGGCGATCGCGCCCTTGGCGGTGCGGTCGATGAAGATGCCGGAGTCGAGCGTGGGGATGTTGGTTCCCGAGCCGCTGACGGTCACGCCGCGCACCACCGCGCCTGGTGCCGTCACCGTGACGACGCTTCCCTTCCCGTTGCCGACGATCGCCGCGCCCGGCTCGCCCTCGATCGTCACGGCGGTCGAGACCGTGACCGGGCCGCGATGCTCGCCCGGCGCGAGGCGCAGCACGTCGCCCGGCCGGGCGAGGTCGAGATAGGTTTGCAGGCTCCGTTCCTCGCCGGCGGGGACGGAAACCGTCTCCGCCGACGCGGGCGACGTCGCGATGGCGGCCGCGAGGGCCGCCATCACCAGCGTCTTCGTTGTGCTCGAAAGAGCCATGTCGTCATGCGCCCTTCGTCATGCGCCTTGCGGCTCGACGAACATGCGGCCCTTCATCTCCATGTGCATGGCATGGCAGAACCACGAGCAGTAGTACCAGTAGACGCCCGGCCGGTCGGCGGTGAAGGTCACCGACGCGGTGGCCTGCGGCGCGACCTCCATGTTGATGCCGTAGTTGATGATCGAGAAGCCGTGCGTCAGATCCTCGACCTCGTCGAGATTGGTGACGTAGACCGTGACCTCGTCGCCCTGCTTGACCGAGAACTGCTCGATCCCGAAGGCCGGCGCCACCGAGGTCATGTAGACGCGCACCTTGTTGCCGTCGCGGATGATCTCGTTGTCGAACAGCAGGTCGACGCCGTCCGCTTCCGCCTGCTTCACCGCGTCGGCGAAGAACGGGTCGGCGCGGTCCCAGACATTGACCGGGTTGATCTTCGAGCGGTGGACGATGGTGGCGTCGTGCGGCTCGGCGAAGGTCGGGTTGTCGTGCACCAGCACCATCTCGTCGCCCGAGATGTCGATCAACTGGTCGTTCTCCGGCTTGAGCGGACCGACGTTCAGGTAACGGTCCTTGGAGAACTTGTTGAGCGAGATCAGCCACTTGCCGTCGGCCTCCTTGGTCTGGCCCATGGAGGTGTGGTTGTGGCCGGGCTGGTAGTGGACGTCGAGCTTCTGGCGGATCGGATCGACCGCCTCGCCCTTGTAGGCGCGGATGGCGTCCTCGATGTTCCACTTGCAGATCTGGCTGTCGATGAACAGCGTCGTATAGGCGTTGCCGCGGCCGTCGAAGGCGGTGTGCAACGGCCCGAGGCCCAGCTCCGGCTCGGCGACGACGACGCCGCGCGGCTCGATCTTGTCGTCGAACAGGTCGTCGAAGGTGCGCACGTCCAGCACCGTCACCGTCGGCGACAGCTTGCCGTTGGCGACCATGTGGATGCCGTCCGGCGCGGTGTTGATGCCGTGCGGGCCGTTGGCGATCGGCACGTAGCGCGTGTAGGGCGAGCCATTGCGGCCGTCGAGCACCGGCACGCCGCCCATCTCGGTGAAGTCGCCCTTGGCGACGGCTTCCTCGATGCGCTTGATGTTGAAGATCACCACCCAGTCCTGCTCGGCCGACATCATCTCGGCGAGGTTGACGCCCTCTTCCGAATTGTAGCAGGTCGAGACCGCGTACTTGCCCTGATAGTCGGCATCGACGTTGTCGAGGTTGCCGTCGACGATCACCTGCCACGCCACTTCCATGGTCTCGCCATCGACGGCGGTGAAGATCGAACGGTACTGCGACGGATCGTCGAGCACCGAGCCGTCGTTGGGCAGCGGCACGCCGTCCTCGCCATTGGCGAAGACATAGCCGGTCTTCGGGTATTTCTGCACGCGCAGGCCGTGGACCGTGTGCTGGTTGGGAAGCTGGATGATCTTGTCGCACTTCATCACGTCGAGACGGATGCGGCAGACGCGGGTGTTGGCCTTGTCGTTGGCGTAGAGGTAGCGCCCGTCATAGGTGCCGTCCGTCTGCGAGGGATGCGGATGGTGCAGGTCGCCGTTCATGTAGACGTCGATGCCGCGCTTGGCCATCATCTCGCGGTATTCCGGCAGCATGCCCTCGGTCAGGATCTTCTTGGATTCGTTGGTGATGCCCCAGCCGGTAGCCGAGCAGATGTTGAACACCGGCACGCGCATCAGCTCGCGCATCGACGGGATGCCAAGAATGCGCATCTCGCCG
>DAOMOI010000256.1:0-4044 GCA_035444225.1 Aquamicrobium sp.
GAAAACCCTCATAGCCATCGCCGCCCCGATACGGTATTCCACCCGCCATATTATATGATTGCCGGAAAAATCCTCCCATGTCCGCCGACCGCTATTACATCACCACCGCCATTTCCTATCCCAACGGCAAGCCGCATATCGGCCATGCCTACGAGCTGATCGCCACCGACGCGCTGGCCCGCTTCCAGCGCCTCGACGGCAAGCAGGTCTATTTCCTGACCGGCACCGACGAGCACGGCATCAAGATGCACCAGACGGCGCGGAAAGAAGGCATCACCCCGCGCGAGCTGGCCGACCGCAACGCGGCCGAGTTCCAGCGCATGGCGGCAGCGCTCAACGCCTCCAACGACGACTTCATCCGCACCACCGAAGAGCGCCACTACCGTTCCAGCCAGGCGATCTGGAAGGCGATGGAAGCCAATGGCGACATCTACAAGGGCGGCTATGCCGGCTGGTACTCCGTGCGCGACGAAGCCTATTACGGCGAGGAGGAGACGGAGCTTCGCGACGACGGCGTGCGCTACGGCCCGCAGGGCACGCCGGTCGAGTGGGTGGAGGAGGAGAGCTATTTCTTCCGCCTGTCGGCCTATGGCGACAGGCTGCTGAAGTTCTACGAGGAGAACCCCGCCTTCATCGGCCCGGCCGAGCGGCGCAACGAGATCGTCAGCTTCGTCAAGTCCGGTCTGAAGGACCTTTCCGTCTCGCGCACCACCTTCGACTGGGGCATCCCCGTTCCCGGCGACGAGAAGCATGTGATGTATGTCTGGGTCGATGCGCTCACGAACTACATCACCGGCGTCGGCTATCCCGATGAAAACGATCCGCTTTGGCCGTTCTGGCCGGCCGATCTCCACGTCATCGGCAAGGACATCACCCGCTTCCACGCCATCTACTGGCCGGCCTTCCTGATGTCGGCGGGCATCGCCCTGCCGAAGCGGGTATTCGGCCACGGTTTCGTCTTCAACCGGGGCGAGAAGATGTCGAAGTCGGTCGGCAACGTCATCGACCCGTTCGCGCTGGTCGAGCATTACGGGCTCGACCAGGTGCGCTATTTCCTGCTGCGCGAGGTGCCGTTCGGCCAGGACGGCAATTACAGCCACGAGGCCATCGTCAACCGCACCAATGCCGACCTCGCCAACGATCTCGGCAACCTCGCCCAGCGCTCGCTGTCGATGATCGCCAAGAACTGCGGTGGCGTCGTGCCCCGGAAGGGCGAGTTGCAGGAGGCAGACCTTGCCATCCTCAAGCAGGCAGAGGACGCGCTGGCCACCGCGCGCGAGGCGATGAAGGTGCAGGCGATCCACACCGGCCTTGCCGCGATCTTCGCCGTGGTCGCGGAAGCCAACCGCTATTTCGCCGGCGAGGCGCCTTGGGCGCTGAAGAAGACCGACCCGGCGCGCATGGAAACCGTGCTGTGGGTGACGGCCGAGACCGTGCGCCGCGTCGGCGTCCTCGTCCAGCCCTACATGCCGGGATCGGCCGGCAAGCTCCTCGACCTGCTGGCGGTGGCGGAAAACGCGCGCAGCTTCGCCCATGTCGGCGATGCCCACGCGCTCGTCCCCGGCACGGTGCTGCCCGCGCCGCAGGGCGTGTTCCCGCGCTATGTCGAGCAGGAAACGGCGGATTGACGGGCAAGGTCATGCTGGTCGACAGCCATTGTCATCTCGACTTTCCCGACTTCGCGGAGGAGCGCGACGCCGTCGTGGCGCGCGCGCTCGCCGCGGGCATCGGGCGCATGGTGACGATCTCGACGCGCGTGCGCCGCTTCCCCGACATCCTCGCCATCGCCGAGGCCTACAGCGACGTCTACTGCTCGGTCGGCACCCATCCGCACAATGCCGACGAGGAACTCGACATCACGGCGGACGATCTCGTGCGCTTGGCCTCCCACCCCAAGGTGGTGGCGATCGGCGAGGCCGGCCTCGACTATTTCTACGACAACGCCCCGCGCGAGGCGCAGGCGGCCGGCTTGCGCACCCACATCGCGGCAGCGCGCATCACCGGCCTGCCGCTCGTCATCCATGCCCGTGACGCCGACGCCGACATGGCCGCCATTTTGGAGGAGGAGACGGGGAAGGGCGCATTTCCCTTCCTGCTCCATTGCTTTTCCTCCGGCCGGGCGCTGGCGGAAACCGGCATAGCGCTCGGCGGCTATGTCTCGTTCTCCGGCATCCTGACCTTCAAGCGCTCGCAGGAGCTGCGCGACATCGCCCGCGACCTGCCGCATGACCGGCTGTTGGTCGAGACCGACGCGCCCTATCTCGCGCCGCAATCGCGGCGCGGCAAGCGCAACGAGCCGGCCTATGTAGCCGAGACGGCCGCTGTGCTCGCCGACACGATCGGGGTGTCGACGGACGAGATCGCGCGGCTGACCACGGACAATTTCTTCCGCCTGTTCACCAAGATGCCGCGCGGCCATGGCTGACCGGCTGCGCCTCGTCATCACCGGTTGCGGCTCCTCGCCCGGCACGCCGCGCATCAATGGCGACTGGGGCGCCTGCGATCCGGCGAACCCGAAGAACCGCCGCCGCCGCGCCGCGGCGGTGGTGGAACGCATCGCGGCCGATGGCGGCGTGACGCGGGTGGCGATCGACACCGGGCCGGATTTCCGCGACCAGATGCTCGACGCGCACGTCGACCGTCTCGACGGCGTCGTCTACACCCACGCCCATGCCGACCACATCCACGGCATCGACGATCTGCGCGGCTATTTCCTCACCCAGCGCCGCCGCATCGACGTCTTCGCCGACGAGGCGACGCTGGCGCGGCTGCGCGAAGGCTTCGGCTACTGCTTCGAGACGCCGCCCGGCAGCGCCTATCCGCCGATCGTCGAGCTGCACGAGATCGGCCACGACGCGTCCTTCGAGATCGACGGCGCGGGCGGCCCGATTCGCTTCGAACCGCTGCCGCAGATCCATGGCGACATCCTCACGCTCGGCTTCCGCCTCGGCCCGCTCGCCTATTGCCCGGATGTCAGCGACTTTCCGGCGCCGACGGCGGCGCGGCTGAAGGACCTCGACCTTCTCGTCATCGACGCGCTGCAATACCGGCCGCACCCCAGCCATTTCTCGCTGGCACAGGCGCTGGGCTGGATCGCCGACTTGAAGCCGAAACGCGCGATCCTGACCCACATGCACATTCCGCTCGACTATGCGACGGTGATGGCCGAGACGCCCGACCACGTCGAGCCGGCTTATGACGGCCTGAGCGTGGAACTGCCGCTGTAGGAACAGCGCCGCGACAATCGGCAATGTTTGTCGGAAAGCGTCAAAGGACGGCTTGGCACGGGGTTGCGGATCGACTAAACGGATGCCGGTGTTCGCGCGGCGCATGCGTCGCGCGCGCCGGGAGAGGTGGCCGAGTGGTTGAAGGCGCACGCCTGGAACGCGTGTATACGGGAAACCGTATCGAGGGTTCGAATCCCTCTCTCTCCGCCACTAACGAATTGCAAACGCTTCACTTTTCGATTTGATCTCCGAAATTCTTTTTGATTTCAAAGGGGTTTAGCAGCGGCGACCGAACCTCAGAGACTGGCAAAGGGCCGGATTTCAGTCTCTGAACAGCTTTTGTCTCAAACCATGCGAACCTCACCCGATTGGGTTCGGTCGAAAAAGATCACGTGATTTCAATGCATTACTGTTATAGCACAACGACCGAGTTGTAACGGGTGCTGTCACCAGCCAGCCTGAACAGAGACACCAGAGGTGGGCGTTTCCTAGCGGAATAGGACGCAATGCAACGACGCGATATCGCATCTATAGAATAAAGTCGCCGAAGGTGTGGGGAGCGGACTTACCGGTTTGGAGTGACACCCGACAACACACACACCAAGATCACCAAGATCGTGTCCCGCGTCGTGGTGTAGCTGGCGGCCTTTGTCGCCGTGCTTTCCGGCATTGCCGGGCTGATCAGCGTGCCACGGCGGGCAGACTGATGAGGGGATCATCGCTCATGCCCATGGCCTTGACTAGGTCGTCGACGGAACGCGTCGAGATGCCTTGCACATAGGCCTCCTGGATCACCGCGGTGAGCGCCTTCTCGGCC
>DAOMOI010000257.1:0-4013 GCA_035444225.1 Aquamicrobium sp.
CGGTGAACAGGTTCTTCAGGTTCCACTCGCTCTGGCCGTGGCGGACGAGGACCAGGGTTCCGGTCATGGGGTTCTCCTGTGATCTTTACGTGAAGGAAATGCGGTCAAAGCCCGAGCACGTCGCGCATCGAATAAAGGCCCGGCTTCCTGCCGCGCGCCCACAGCGCGGCGGTGACGGCGCCGCGCGCGAACAGCGAGCGGTCCTCGGCGAGGTGGAACAGGACGATGCGCTCGCCCGCGCCGGCGAGGATGACCGAGTGCTCGCCGACCACGGAGCCGCCGCGGAGCGTGGCGAAGCCGATCGTGCCTTCCTCGCGCGGGCCGGTGTGGCCGTCGCGCACGCGCACGCTCTTTTCGGCAAGCGCCACGGCGCGCCCCTTCGCCGCGGCCTCGCCGAGAAGCAGCGCGGTGCCGGAAGGCGCATCGACCTTGTGGCGGTGGTGCATCTCGACCACCTCGATGTCGAACGCGTCACTGGCAAGCGCGCGCGCCGCCTGCTCGACCAGCGCGGCCAGAAGGTTGACGCCGACGCTCATATTGCCGGACTTGACGATGGTGGCGTGGCGCGCGGCGGCCGCGATCTTCGCGTCGTCCCCGGCCGAGCACCCGGTGGTGCCGATGACATGGACGATGCGCGCCTGCGCGGCATAGCCGGCGAAGGCGACGGAGGCCGCCGGCGCGGTGAAGTCGAGCACGCCGTCGGCGCGGGCGAAGGCCGACAGCGGATCGTCGCCGATGGTGACGCCGAGGCGCCCGAGCCCGGCAAGCTCGCCCGCGTCCTGTCCCAGAAAGGGCGAGCCCTCGCGCTCGACCGCGCCGGCCAGCACCGCGCCCTCCGTGTCATGGATGGCGCGAACCAGGGTGCGGCCCATGCGCCCCGCAGCGCCGACGACGACCAGCCCCATGCTCATGGCGTGTTCTCCTCGCTCCTGCCTGTCCCTGCCGCCGGGTTGCGGCCCTGCGTGCGGTGGAAGCGGGCATAGACGCCGGCCGCGTCGGCGAGAAGCTCGGCGTGGGTGCCTTCCTCGACGACGTATCCCGCTTCCAGCACCACGATGCGGTCGGCATCGACCACGGTGGAAAGCCGGTGGGCGATGACGATGGTGGTGCGCCCCTCCATCGCCGCCTGCAGCGCCTTCTGCACGGCGGCTTCCGATTCGGTGTCGAGCGCCGAGGTCGCCTCGTCGAGCAGCAGGATCGGCGCGTCGCGCAGGATGGCGCGGGCGATCGACAGGCGCTGGCGCTGGCCGCCGGAGAGCGTGGCGCCGTTCTCGCCCATCGGCGTGTCGTAGCCCTGCGGCAGCAGGCGCACGAACTGGTCGGCCTGGGCGAGGCGCGCCGCCTCCTCGACCTCGGCGTCGGTGGCGTCGGGGCGGCCGTAGCGGATGTTGTCGCGCACCGTGCCCTCGAACAGATAAGGCTGCTGCGAGACATAGGCGATCGCCGCGCGCAGCGAGGCGCGCGACACGGTCTGGATGTCCTGGCCGTCGATGCGCACCGTGCCCGAGGTCGGGACATGGAACCGCTCGAGCAGCGCCAGCAGCGTCGACTTGCCGGCGCCGGAGACGCCGAATAGGCCGATCATCACCGCGACGAAGCTGATGCCGTTCAGCACCGGATGGCCCGGCTGGTAGGCGAAGACCACGTCCTCGAAGCGGACCTCGCCGCCGGCGACGCGCAAGGTCGGCGCGCCCTTGCGGTCGCGCTCGCCGGGGTCGCTGTCGAGCAGCTCGTAGATCATGCGGGCATTGACCAGCGAGCGTTCGAGGCTGACCTGGACGCGGGCGAGCCGGCGGGCGGGATCATAGGCGAGAAGCAGCGCGGTGATGAAGCCGAACACGGAGCCGGGCGGGGTGCCGTCGACGGTGACGCGCCACGCGGCATAGGCGATGACGCCGGCAACCGCGAAGCCGGCGAGAATCTCGGAAATCGGCGTGACGCGCTCGGACACGCGCACGATCTTGTTGGCGCGCGCTTCGGCGTCCGCGATCAGCGTTCCCATCTTGGCGGAAAGCTGGTCCTCCATGGTGAAGGCCTTGACCACGGCGATGCCTTGCGTCGCCTCCTGCATGGTGCCGACGAGGCGGGCATTGACCTCGACCGCCTCGCGCGCGACCTGGCGCAGCCGCCGCATGATGGCGTTGACGGCGTAGATCAATGGCGGGCCGATCAGCACCGCGATCACCGACAGCACCGGGTCGAGCGAGACCATGGCGCCGACCAGCGCGAGCAGCATGACCGCGTCGCTGGCGATGGCGCGCAGCGTCATCGACAGCATGTCGCGGATGCCGAGCACGTTCTCGTTGATCTGCGCGGCGAGGCGGCCGGACCGCTCGCTGCCGTAGAAGGCGAGGCCGAGCCGCATCAGATGGTCGAAGATGCGCTTCTGGTAGCGGGCGACGAGGTTGTTGCCGATGCGCCCCAGAAGCACGGTCTGCCCGTAGGACGCCGCGCCGCGCACCGCGAAGACGCCGATGACGGCAAGGCATATCCACGGCACGAGGTCGAAGCGCTGCTCGTAGAACACCTGGTCGATCAGCGGCGGCATCACCCAGGGAATCGCCGCCGTGGCCGCCGCCACCGCCAGCAGGCACAGGACCGCAAGCGCGTAGATGCCGACATATTCGCGCGCATTCTCCGCGACGACGCGCTTCAACACCGGCCAGACCTCGCCCATGGCCGGTTTGCGCCTGCTGGTGTCGTGCGCCGTCAAGCCGCTCTTCTTTCCTCGGTGCCCGTGTTTCGCGAAGGGCTATGCCCTGTCCGGCCGCCGCGCGCAATCGCGAAATCGCGGCTGCGGCCCTTTAGCCGCCGTCCCAGCGCCGCCCGGCAAGCTCGACGCCGAAACGCGCCGGCGTGCGCGCATAGGCGGCAAGGCCGGCGAGCGCGGCGAGCGGATGGGTGACGACATGGACCGGCATTTCCCGCATCAGCGCGCCGTGCGGGGCCTTGTCGTCGAAGGCGGCGCGGAAGCGGCCGTCCTGCAGCGCCGGCACGATCTTCTGGACGATGCCGCCGGTGAGATAGACGCCGCCTCGCGCCATGAACACCAGCGCGAGGTCGCCAGCGAGCCGGCCGAGGCAGGTGACGAAGATGGAAAGCGCCTCGACCGCGGTTCCGTCCTCGCCGGAGAGCGCGGCGGCGGTGATCTCCGGCGGCGCGGAGAGACGCGGACTGACGCCGTCGGCCGCCGCGACGGCGCGGTAGAGGTTGACGAGCCCGCGCCCGCACAGGATCTGCTCGCCCGAGATGCGGCCGCCGATGGTCTCGATATGGGGAAACACCGCGAAGTCGCGCGGCGAGCGCGGGCCGATGTCGACATGGCCGCCCTCGCCCGGAACGGGTATCCACATGCCGCGCGCGTGGACGAGGCCGGCGACGCCGAGGCCGGTGCCGGGGCCGAGGACGACGCAGCCCGCCTCGTCATGGCGCCGGCCGCCGCCGATCCGCTCCATATGCTCCGGCCCCAGCGCGACGACGCCGAGCGCCTGCGCCTCGAAATCGTTGACGATGACGACCTCCTCAAGCCCGAAATCGGCGAGCATCGCCTTCGGCCGCACGGTCCAGCCGTGATTGGTCAGCGCGATCTCGTCGCCGTCGATCGGGGCGGCGATGGCGAGCAGCGCCGAGCGCGGGCGCAACGAGGTCCTGTCGAGCACGGCGGCCTGGATCGCCTCCTCCAGCGAGGCGAAATCGGCGGTGCGCACGCCCGGAAATTCCTTCGGCTCGGCATTGGCATCGACGAGCAGGGCGAAGCGGGCGTTGGTGCCGCCGATATCGCCGATCAGGACCGGAAAGTGCAGCATCGGCGGCCTCAGTCGCGCGGGCGCGGGAACGGCAGCGGAATCGCACTCTCCGGCGTCGGCGCAAAGGCGCTTGCGGCAACCGGAGCCATTGCGCCGCCGGACGTGGCGATCGTCACGCCGCCGACCTTGCGCGTCTCGATCAGCGCCCGCAGCCGAGGGTTGGTCACGGGCTGGCAATCGGTGTTGTAGCTGTCGCGCGGCGGTCCC
>DAOMOI010000258.1:0-3999 GCA_035444225.1 Aquamicrobium sp.
GCCGTGACATCGGCCAGAGTAAGCAACCCGTTGGCGATGCCGTCGGTCATGCGCGTGCACCAGACCTCGGCCGCCCGTTCCATCGGCACGCCCATGAATTCGGCCAGCCCTTCCGGGCTCGCGCCGACGCCTTGCGCGATGCAGACGGCAATGGCCGACCGGCGCTCCGCGTCGTCGGCCCGCAGCACGGCGGCCATCTGCTGGAATTCCTGCTCGCTGCCGGCCAGCTGCGCCGAAGCCGGGCCGCTCGCCGGCAGGCCGGAAAGCAGGATCGTGGCGACGATCAATCGGGTCCGCATGTCGTTCTCCTCACTATAGGTGGGAAAGGCGCATTCGCGTCATTCGCCGCGCGTCATGCCGCCGTCGAAGCCGCAGGCGGCGCCGTGATAATAGGTGCACGGTCCCATCTCCTCGGCGCCGAGCGCGTTGCCCTCGCGCGATAGCGCAACGCGGCAGGCCGGGGCCGTCGGGTCGGCAGGATCGTAGCTCTCGCCGATCACCGTCGTCCCGCTCGGTTTGCCGTAGAGCGTAACCGCGCCTGAACACCCTTCCATTCCCGTCACGAGGTCGATCACGAGATAGTCCGGCTTCGCCGTGCCGCGGCGGATGGCGGCGGATACGACAGCGCCATCCCATCGTCCCACCCAAGGGTCGACCGGCGTGGATGCCGGCGTCCCGGCGGGCGGCAGATAGGCGACGCATATGCGCCGGCCGCTGTCGTCGCCCTCGTCCCGGCCGGTCTCGTCGGCGGTGTCGCGGCCGCAGGAACCGATGGCCCAATAGACGAGGATTTCGCCATCGGCGGACAGGTTGACCGGCCTCGTTTCGAGCGACATGCCGCGCGTGCAGTCGGTGCGGGCGCTGTTCACCGCCGCCCTCGTTCCGGGCCTCCTGGCGACGGGCTTCCTGATCGTCGGCGCGGTGGTGGTGGCGAAGATACGCAACTACCCGGTGCTGGAAGCGACGAGCTGGGGGGAGCGCTGGGTTGCGACGCGGCGCGCGCTGCCGAGCATGCTGTTGCCGGTATTGATCCTTGGCGGCATCTACACCGGAGCCTACACCCCGACCGAGGCGGCGGTGATCTCCGTGGTCTATGCCGTGATCATCAGCCAGGTCTTCTACGCGCGGATTTCTTTTCGCCGCCTGCTGCTGACGATCGGCCGGTCCATCCCGGAAGCCAGCCTGATCATGGTAATCCTGGCGACGGCCATGATGCTCGGGCACTATCTGACCACCGCCGATATCGGCACGATGATCCTCGACGGCATCAACGCGGCGGGTCTCGGGCGGATGGGCTTCCTTCTCCTCATCATGGGCGCGCTGCTGATCCTCGGCACCTTCATGGAGGTGACCTCCATGCTCCTCATCATGATGACGGTGCTCCTGCCGGCCCTGATCGCGCTCGACATCAACACGATCCATTTCGCGGTTCTGTTCGTGGTGGCGATGGAGATCGGGTTGCTGACGCCGCCGGTGGGCATGAACCTCTTCGTCGTGGCCCGGTCAGGTCAGGGTTCGCTGCAGGAGGCGATCAAGGGTGTGCTCCCCTTCGTCGGGCTGCTCGCGCTGCTTCTGGTCATGCTGATCTTTGTGCCTCAAATATCGCTCTGGCTTCCCGCGCAGATGCCGTAAGCTGTTAAGCGCCATTCAAGGCCGGTGTGATGGACGTCGGCGAACTGTTGTTACACAATGCGGTGTGATTTATGGTCAGCTCCAAGCCACGATATCGTTCTTCGAGATCGATAACATCGAAGTTATGATAGCCGAGATCGCGGATTACTTGACGTAGGGGCACGAAGTTCATCCGCAGCACCTCGTCGGGAACGGACAGCATCCGTATGGACTGCGCATTCTTGATTCTGCACAGATGGCTCGGCCGGGTGTTGAGTGCCCAGCCATTCGGTGTCTCGACGACATTCTTGACCGCCACAGCCGGACGCTCTGCCCGTAGCGGGCGGGAAACTCGTCGAAATAGTCGCGCAGCTGCCCGATATGAATTGGGTGATCTCTGGGCCGCGCGGCCGAAGCTGCGCGGGATGCGGGGACGCCAGTAGAAGACGTTGCCCTGCGGACGAGGTTCTGAATTTCGTGCCGTGCCGCCATCGCGGAGTGCTCTGCTCGAAAGGGGACGGGCAACCGCAATGTGCCACAGTTTTGGGCACAGGGGCCTGATTCCGCTTGGGAGGGATTCGCAGCCAGTGTAGGCGCACTAATTTCAACTCCCAGAGAACGGGGAATTTCCGAGCGGATTTAGAAGAAACGTGCGCAAACTATGTGCGCCCGGTTTCGGGGCCGGCGTCAATGGGTTCGCCGGTTGGAAAAACTGAATGGAGCACTGGCCGGCTAACCACTGGTAACCAATTGCGCGGTTGTGCAATCTTATCGCTCATTTTATCTCTGCGGCAGGTGCGGCGCATTCTTGTGAAAATTCTTGCAAGAAGCGCCGTCACGATTCATGCTTGAGCCGATGATTCTCCACCGCATACCTACCCCGCGCCCCCGGCGCAGGCCGGCCGCCATCATGGGCGACGAAAGCCCCGCGCCAGCGGTCCTGCCGGTGCCGGGCTGGCTGCGCGGCGCGGTTGGCGGCGACAGAACCCTTGCCGCGCAAGGCCTTGACGACGTCGCGCTCGCCGCCGGCGCGGCCATCGCCACGCTCGACGCGACCGTGCGCCGGCACGCGCGGTGGGAAGGCGTGTGGCGTCAGCGGCTGGCGTTGTCGGCGGCGGCAATGACGGCGCGGGCCGCGGGCCGGATCGAGGATGAGGCGGCGCTGCGCGACGCCGTGCTGCTGACGAAGGCCGGCGACGATGTCGGCCCCGCCGGCCGCATGTTTCTGGGCTGGCGACGGCTGGCCGCGCGACCGGCGGCCGAGCTGCTGGGCGAGGCGGGCATCGCCGGGGTCGTCGAGGATTTCGGCCATGCCGCCGGCGACGATGAGGCGGTCGGCGGGCTCGCGCGGGAGATGCGGCGGCTTGCCGACGGCGCTCGCGTCGCTGGTGCGGCGGCGGCCGCATTCGCGGCTGCCGAGCGCCATGGCTTCGGGCCCGCCTTAGGCGCCTGGCTTGCCGACGCCCTGCTGGCGCGGCAGCTGGGCTGGGCCCATGCCATGCCGCTGCTGGGCATGGAGGCCGCCCCGCGCCCCGGGCGGAAGCGGGGCGCGTCCGGCGTCATTGAGACACCGGGCATGGAGACGGAGGCGGACCGGACGAAGAGGCTGCTTGCCGCGCAGGCGCGCGCGGCGTTGCGCGCCGTCGACCTTTTCGCCGAGCTTGGCCGCCGGGCCGAGCGGCTCGTCGCAATTGCCCCGAAGCTCAGGGCCAAGGCTTCCGGCGCCGTCGTCGAAAGCCTGTTCTCGCAGGATGCGCTCGTGGCCTCGCAGACGATCGCCGGCATCAGCGATCGGGGCCTGCGCCGGCTGTTCGACCGGCTGACCGAGCTCGGGGCCGTGCGCGAACTCACCGGCCGCCCGACCTTCCGCATCTACGGGCTGTGACCGTCATGGCCGGGACGACGCGCGCGGGGCGGGGCAGGGGGCGGCAGGAGGACGTTCTGCTCGACCGCGAGCTCGACCACCTGCCGCCCGAGGCGCGCTGGCGCGAATGGATGAACCGGGTCGAGGCGATCGTCTTCGCGGCGGCCGAGCCGGTCGGCCGTGAGACGCTTGCCGGCGTCGTCGGCCGGCATTGCAGCATCGACCTCCTGATCGACGACATTCGCGAAGAGCTGCGCGGCCGGCCCTATGACCTGGTCGCGGTCGCCGGCGGCTGGAAGCACCTGACGAGGCCGGCCTATGCCGATGCCATCCGCGCGGCGAGCGGCGGGGACGGGCGCGGGGCCGAGCTGACCCAATCCGAGGCGCTGGTGCTGATGGTGATCGCCTGCTTCCAGCCGATCACGCGCGCCGAGCTGTCGTCGTTCTTCGGCCGCGAGATCAGCCGCGACCTGATCGGCGCCCTGCGCGGCGCCGGCCTGATCGCGTCCGGCCCGCGCGCGCCG
>DAOMOI010000259.1:0-3991 GCA_035444225.1 Aquamicrobium sp.
CCTGCCGGGCCTCCAGCCCGATGGCGAGGCCCTCGCGGGCGACGATCCCGTCGATGACCGCGTCGATCGCCTTGCCCTCGTCGACATAGCAGGGCAGCGCCATGGCGCCGGCGCCGCCTTCCACGGCGGTGCGCAGCGCCGCTCCCTTCTTCAGCTCCCCGGCCTCGATGACGACGAGGCTGTCGCGCGGCGGCTCCGCCACCAGCGCCTTGACCTCGGCGGCGAGCTGCTTGTGCGCGCCCGCCCCCTTCACCCAGATCAGGCGGCGGGCGGAAAACATCGGCACGGTCGCGGCCTCGTCGAGCAGCCGGCCGGGCGACGCCTCGAGTTCGGCCGCGTCCACGCGCAGCGACGAGAACGGGTCATTCGCGTCGAGGCCTGCGCGCTCGACGAACAGCGCCGCGCGCTCCGCCACCAGCCCCCTGTCCGGCCCGTAGACGAGGACGATGGAGATGGCGGGGTCCGGCTTCGCGAGCCAGGAATCGACTTCGTGCGCTTTCTTCTGTGCCATGTTCCCGTCGCGCGGTTTCGAGCGGCCCGGTCCGGGTCGCTCCGCTTCCCTAGCATACGAAAGCGCGGTCGGCAGCCCGTTCGCGCCGCCCGGAGGAACAACCCGGCGGAACAATGGGCGGCGTGCCCGCGTTTACGGGTCAAGAGTTTCACGAAATGCGACGGAGAACGAAGATGGCAGAACCCCACGATCCCAACCGCCACCCCGATCCGCGTCATGATCCGCAGGCCGACCCGGAGCTGCACCATTCCGATCCGGTTTATGACGACAGGCTGCATGCCCGCCCGGCCGATCCAGCGATCGACCCGGCCTATGACCCGGCCCAACGCGTCAACGATCCGGTGCTGAGCGACCGGCCGATGGCGACGAGCGGCCGTGGCGGCCTGATCGCGGCCGGTATCGTCGCGGCGCTGCTCGTCATTGCGGTCATCGCCTTCACTTCCGGCACGACGACCGATCCGGGCACCACCGCCGTCATTCCCGACCAGACCGAGGACACCGCGCCAGCGCCTGCGCCGGCGGAATAACGCGACTTCCCTGTCTGCAAGAGAAAAGGGCAGGCCCACATGGCCTGCCCTTTGCCTTTCGTCGTGAATCCGCGCCGCCCTACATGTGGATCGGCTTCGCGAAAGCCGCAAGCGCGGCTTCCTTGACCGCTTCCGACATGGTCGGATGGGCATGGCAGGTGCGCGCCAGATCCTCGGACGAGCCGCCGAACTCCATCAGCACCGCCGCCTCGTGGATCATCTCGCCGGCGCCGAAGCCGACGATGTGGACGCCCAGCACCCGGTCTGTCGCCTTGTCGGCCAGCACCTTGACGAAGCCGTCGGTGTGGAGCATGGCGCGCGCCCGGCCATTGGCGGTGAAGGGAAACTTGCCGGCATTGTAGGCGATGCCGGCCTTCTTCAGTTCCTCCTCGGTCTTGCCGACCGAGGCGATCTCGGGGCTGGCATAGACCACGCCGGGGATGACGTCGTAATTCACGTGGCCGGCCTTGCCGGCGATGATCTCGGCGACGGCCACGCCCTCTTCCTCGGCCTTGTGGGCCAGCATCGGCCCGGCGACGACGTCGCCGATGGCGTAGATGCCGGGCACCGACGTCTGGAAACGGCCGTCGATCTGCACGCGGCCGCGCTCGTCGCGGGCGATGCCGGCCTCGTCCAGACCGAGCCCGTCGGTGAAGGGCCGGCGGCCGGTGGCGACCAGCACGGCGTCGGCGTCGATGGTCTCGGCTTCGCCACCCTTGACCGGCTCGAAGGTGACGGACGCGCCCTTGCCCTTCTTGGTCACGGCCGTGACCTTGGCGCCGAGCTTGAATTCGAAGCCCTGCTTGGCCAGCATGCGCTGGAACTGCTTCGACACTTCGCCGTCCATGCCGCCGAGGATGGTGTCGAGATATTCGACCACCGTGACCCTGGCGCCGAGACGCGCCCAGACCGAGCCCAGCTCCAGCCCGATGACGCCGCCACCGACGACGACGAGATGGCCGGGCACCTTCTGAAACGACAGGGCGCCGGTCGAGGAGGCGATGATCTTCTCGTCGAAGGCGACCTCGACGCCGGGGATGCCGGCGATGTCGGAGCCGGTGGCGATGACGATGTTCTTCGCCTCGAGCTCCTGCGCCTTGCCGTCCTCGCCCGTGACCGAGACCTTGCCCGCGCCCAGCACGCGGCCGGTGCCCTGGAAGGTGTCGATCTTGTTCTTCTTCATCAGGAACACCAGACCCTTGGTGTTCTGCTCGACCGTGTTCGTCTTGTGGGCCATCAGCTTGCCGAGGTTCATCTTCGGCTTCGAGATTTCGATGCCGAGCGCGTCGAAGGAATGCTCGGCCTCGACCAGCATCTCGGTGGCATGCAGCAGCGCCTTGGAAGGGATGCAGCCGACATTGACGCAGGTGCCGCCATAGGTGTCGCGCTTCTCGACCAGTGCCGTCTTCAGGCCGAGCTGAGCGGCCTTGATGGCGCAGACATAGCCGCCCGGTCCGGCCCCGATCACGATGACGTCATAGCTCATGGAAAACCCCTTCTTCTCGTGCCGGCCTCAGCGGCCGCCGCTTGCGTTCAATATCGCGCCCGTCGAATAGGACGCCTCGTCCGACAGGAGCCATAGTATGGCGTTGGCGATCTCGCCGGCCTGTCCCTCGCGCCGCATCGGTACGCCGCCGCGCAGCGCCGCCACGCGGTCGGGCTGTCCGCCGGAGGCATGGATTTCGGTGTCGATGATGCCGGGGCGCACGGCGTTGACCCGGATTCCCTCGGCCGCGACCTCGCGGGCAAGACCGATCGTGAAGGTGTCGACCGCGCCCTTCGACGCGGCGTAATCGACATACTCGCCGGCCGAGCCGAGCGTGGCCGCGATGGAGGAGACGTTGACGATCGCCCCGCCCCGGCCGCCATGGCGCGTCGACATGCGCCGGACCGCCTCGCGCGCGCAAAGGATCGCGCCGACGACATTGACGCGCATCACCCGCAGCAGGCGTTCCGCATCCATGGCATCGACGCGCGATTTCGGCGTGACGATGCCGGCATTGTTGACCAGCGCGTCGAGCCGGCCGAAGCGGGCATCGACCGCCGCGAACATGGCCATGACGTCGCTTTCCTCGCCGACATCGCCCCTGATGGCGAAGGCGTCGCCGCCGCCGGCCCCGATGTCGGCGACGAGGCGCGCGGCCGCTTCCTCATTGGCGACGAAGTTGACCGCGACGCGCCAGCCGCGCGCGGCCGCCAGCCGGGCGGTGGCGGCGCCGATGCCGCGCGCGCCGCCGGTGACGAGGACGGTCCTGCCGGCGACGCTCATTCCTGACACCCCGACAGCGAGAAGGCGTCCCAAGGCGTCGCCGTCAGTCCTGCCGCCTCATAGGCGGCGGATTGCCGGACGGCGCGGCCGAGATCGGCGAAGAGCAGCGATTGCGGCGCGTCCGCGCCCTCGGGCGGCATCTGGTCGATCCTGCCTTCGCCGTCCACCGAATAGACCGCGCCCTGCCAGACCGTGCAGGCGGCAAGCTCCGCGCCCGTCGCGTCGCCCTCCGGGCAGCCATACGTGACGAGGCCGAGCGAGCGCGGTGCCTCGGCGTCCCACATCACCGCGCCTTCGAGGACGAGGCCGTTGCCGAACACCATGCGGAAGGCGTTGGTCACAGTGGCGGTGCGGCCGGGGTAGAAGTCGATCGTCGCCCCGCTTTCCGGCTCCTGATAGACGGCAAGCTCCATCGGGCAGGCGGCAAGGGCCGCGCCCGTCTGCCCGGCCAGCGCCATTGCGAGCGCGAGGCCTCGCAACGGCTTGGCAGGCAGGCGGGGCGAACGCAGCATGACCCGTGTTCCGGCCTTGCCCGTCAGAGGTCGAGGACCAGACGCTCGGGATCCTCCAGCGTGTCCTTGACGCGGACGAGGAAGGTCACCGCCTCCTTGCCGTCGACGATGCGGTGGTCGTAGCTGAGCGCCAGATACATCATCGGGCGGATGACGATCTGGCCGCCGACCA
>DAOMOI010000260.1:0-3987 GCA_035444225.1 Aquamicrobium sp.
TTCCTGAAGCCGTGCCATGGCGGCGTTGAAATCGCGGCGGAAGGCATCGTAGGGCGCGGGCAGGTCGACGGTTATGCGCGCCGAGAAATCGCCCTGCGCCAGCCGGGCGATGCCTGCGCCCGTCAGCTTCGCCACCGCCGCATGCGCCCGCATCGCCTTGTCGCGCGCGGCCATGCCCTCGCGGCAGCGGGCGAGCGCGTCGATCAGGTCCCGCGCCGCGGCATCCTCGGCCACGGCATCGCTGCCGGAGAGATCATGCGCGGCCAGCTTCTTCGCCATCTCGACGGCGGGCCGGAGCGCGGCGCGCATCGCCCGGCGGGCGGCGAGCCACGAGGCGGCCGCCATCATCGCCGGCGACAGGAGAAGGATGGGCGCGAGCAGCGCCGGCGCGGCCCACCACGCGGCAAGCGCGCCGCACGAGGCGAGCATGCCGGCCGTGCCGGCGGCGGCTGCAACCGCGACGCCGGGCGTCAGGCGCTTGCGTCGCCCGTTTGCCGAGGTCGTTCCCATGTGCGCGAGGTTCCCGCCATGCTTCGCGATGACCCTAGCCGCGCAAGCTTGCCCGAACTTTGCGGGGTCTCAGTCCTCCGCTCCGGCGCGGTCGAGCGCCGTGCTCTCTTCCGGGGTGAGCTTGACCTCGGCCGCCTTGGCGAAGCTCTCGACATGGGCCGTCTTGGTCGCGCTGGCGATCGGGGCGGAAACGCCCTCGCGCGCCATCAGCCACGCCAGCGCGATCTCCGACGGCTGCGCGCCGTGGCCGGCGGCGACCTCGTCGAGCGCCTTGAGGATCCGCTCGCCGCGCGGCGTCAGATATTTCTCGACCCGGCCGCCGCGCACCGACTGGCCGAGATCGGCCGCCGAGCGGTACTTGCCGGTAAGGAAGCCGGCGGCGAGGCTGTAATAGGTGACGACGCCGATGCCCTCGGCGACGCACAGGTCACGCAACGCGCCCTCGAATGCGGCGCGGTCGTAGAGATTGTATTGCGGCTGGATCACCTGATAGCGCGGCAGCCCGCTGTCGCGCGCCGCCCGCAGCGAGTCGCCCAGCTGCGCGGCATCGACATTTGACGCGCCGATGGCCTTGACCTTGCCCGCCTTGATCAGGTTGTCGAAGGCCCCGAGCGTTTCCTCGTAGGAGGTGCCGGCCGGGTCGGGCCAGTGCGAGAAATAAAGGTCGATGCAGTCGATGCCGAGGCGCTGGAGCGAGCGCTCGACCGCGCCCATGATCCATTCCCGGGACAGGCCGTGCTCCTTCGGGCCGCCCTTGTCCGATCCGACCTTGGTGAAGATCGTCATCTTCTCGCGCATGCCCGGCCGCGCCTTGAGCCAGTTGCCGATGATGGTCTCGGACTCGCCGCCCTTGTTGCCCGGCGCCCAGGCCGAATAGCAGTCGGCGGTGTCGATGGCGTCGAAGCCGTGGTCGGCGAATGCGTCCAGCACCGCGAAGCTGGCGCGCTCGTCGATGGTCCAGCCGAAGACGTTGCCGCCGAGAACGAGGGGGGCGATGTCGAGCCCCGTGGCTCCGAGTTCGCGTTTCTTCATGTCGGGTCTCCGTGGATTTCGGGTTCAGCCGCCCAGCTCGACCGAGCGGGCGCGCGCGGCCTCGACGGCTTCGGTCAGCAGCGCCTTCAGCCGGTCCTCGCCCATCAGCACCGACAGCGCGGCCGCCGTGGTGCCGTTCGGGCTCGTCACCTGTCGACGCAGCTCTCCCGGTTCCTCGCCGCTCGCCTCGGCCAGCGCGGCCGCGCCGTAGACGGTCTGCATGGCGAGCAGCTTCGCGGTCTCGGCGGGCAGGCCGGCGGCCTCGGCCGCTGCCGTCAGGCACTCGATGAAATGGAAGACATAGGCCGGGCCGGAGCCGGACACCGCCGTCACCGCGTCCATCAGCGCCTCGTCGGAAACCTCGGCCACCCGGCCGCTGGCCGACAGAAGCGCGCGCACGAAGCCGGCGGCGTCTTGCGTCACCTGGCTGTTGGCGAAGGTCACCATCATGCCCTTGCCGATGGCGGCCGGCGTGTTGGGCATGCAGCGCACGATCGCCGCGTCGTCTCCGAGCAGGCGCTGGAAGGCCGCGACGGGCGTGCCGGCGGCGATGCTGACATAGGTGGCGCTCTCCTTGAAGCGCGCATAGGCGGGGACGATGTCGAGGATGACCTGCGGCTTGACCGCGAAAATGACGAGGCGCGGGCGCTCGTCGGCGCCGATCTCTCCCGCATCGGCGAGCGCGGTGACGCCGAGCGCGGCGGCCTTGGCGCGCAGCGCCTCGGCCGGCTCGACCACCAGCGCCTCCCCGGCCGTCAGCTTGCCCGCGGCGAGCCACCCTTCCAGCATGGCGCGGCCCATGTTCCCGCACCCGACAAGCACGACCGCTGCGGCCATCGTCATCTCTCCCTTTTCCGATGCTCCGTGATGCCATTCCCCGCCTGCCGCGTCCAGTGGCCGCATGCGGCTTGCACATCGGGCGGCGGGATGCGATGGCATTGTCCCGATGCGACCGGAGGGAATCATGGCCCTGATCATCGACGGAAAGGCAATCGCCGCGGACGTGCTGGCGAGCGTGAAGGCGCAAGCCGGGACGCTTCTGGCGCAACGGGGCGTGACGCCGGGTCTCGCCGTGGTGCTTGTCGGCGAGGACCCGGCCAGCCAGGTCTATGTCGCCTCGAAGTCGAAGCGGGCGAAGGAAAGCGGCTTCCACTCGGTCCAGCACACGCTGCCCGTGGACACTCCGCAGGCCGAGCTGCTGGCGCTGGTCGCCGCGCTGAACGCCGACCCGGCCATCCACGGCATCCTCGTCCAGCTGCCGCTGCCGGCGCATATCGACGCCGGCGCCGTCATCCAGGCCATCGACCCGGACAAGGACATCGACGGCTTCACCTTCGTCAATGTCGGCCGGCTCGGCACCGGCGAGACCGGCTCGGCCTTCGTGCCGTGCACCCCGGCCGGGGCCATGCTGCTGATCGAGCGCGCGTGCGGCCGCGACCTCGCCGGGCTGAGCGCGGTGGTGGTCGGCCGCTCCAACATCGTCGGCAAGCCGATGGCGAGCCTGCTGCTCGCTGCCAATGCCACCGTTACCATCGCTCATTCACGCACGAAGGACCTGCCGGCGCTGTGCCGCACCGCCGACGTCCTCGTCGCTGCCGTGGGCCGGCCCGAGATGATCCGCGGCGACTGGGTCAAGGGGGGTGCCACCGTCATCGACGTCGGCATCAACCGCATTCCCGCGCCGGAGAAGGGCGAGGGCAAGACGCGGCTGGTCGGCGACGTCGCCTTCGCCGAAGCGGCGGAGCGTGCCGGCGCGATCACGCCGGTTCCCGGCGGCGTCGGGCCGATGACCATCGCCATGCTGATGGCCAATACGCTCGTCGCCGCCTGCCGGGCGGCGGGCGTCGAGCCGCCGAGGTTCTGAAGCGGCCACCTCACCCGCCCGAGGGAGAAGCCGATGAGCGAAACGCTCTACACCTTCATGGAAACCCCGATAGGCCGGCTGCTGCTGGCCGGCGATGGACAGCGCCTGTCCCTCGTCGGCTTTCCGCGCGGCAAGGGCCTCGTCACGCCGCGCCCGCGATGGCGGCGCGACGACGACGCCTTCAGCCGGGCGAAGGAGCAGTTGCGCGAATATTTCGACGGGACGCGGCGCGAATTCGACCTGCCGCTCGATTTGCGCGGCACCGGCTTCCAGCTCATGGTCTGGCGCGAGCTGGCGCGGATTCCATATGGCGAGACGATCAGCTATGGCGAGCTGGCGCGCCGCATCGGCCAGCCGGATGCAAGCCGCGCCGTCGGGGCGGCGAACGGGGCCAACCCGATCCCCATCGTCATTCCTTGCCACCGCGTCATCGGCGCGAACGGCAGCCTGACCGGGTTCGGCGGCGGCATCGAGACCAAGAAGTGGCTTCTCGCGCTGGAGCGTCCCGACCTGATCGACAGGCAGCTCCGGCTGCTCTGATCGCCGGGAGAGACACGGCACCCATGCGACCCGAAGGCACC
>DAOMOI010000261.1:0-3952 GCA_035444225.1 Aquamicrobium sp.
GCGCAGCGGAACGCGTAGCCCTTATAAGGTTCAGACCGGATGCGCCGCCGCCCGCGCCCGCTTCTCGCGCCGGCGCTGGACGGAGGAGGGGATGTCCATGCCCTC
This sequence comes from Aquamicrobium sp., assembly GCA_035444225.1. Taxonomy (GTDB): domain Bacteria; phylum Pseudomonadota; class Alphaproteobacteria; order Rhizobiales; family Rhizobiaceae; genus Aerobium. Next base: position 106 of record DAOMOI010000261.1, read on the forward strand.
GCGATATTTGGCGACCGTGCGCCGGGCGATGTCGATGCCGTCCCGCCTGAGCAGGTCGACGATGGCGTCGTCGGAGAGCACGTCGCGCGCCTCCTCCGCCTCGATCAGCGCCCGGATGCGGTCGCGCACCGCCGCCGAGGAATGGGCTTCGCCGTCGCCGGTCGCGGCGATGGCGACGGAGAAGAACCGGCGCAGCTCGAACGCGCCGCGCGGCGTCATCATGTATTTGTTGGCGGTGACGCGGCTGATGGTCGATTCGTGCATCCCGATCGCCTCGGCCACGTCCTTCAGCGCCAGCGGCTTCAGCTGGCGCACGCCGTGGACGAGGAAGGCGTCCTGCCGGCGCACGATCTCGACCGCCACCTTGAGGATGGTGCGCGCGCGCTGGTCGAGGCTGCGCGTCAGCCAGTTGGCGCTCTGCATGCACTCGGTCAGGAATTCCTTCTCCGCCGGGCTCGCCGCATGTTTCGAGGCGCGGGCGAAATAGGCCCGGTCGACGAGGACGGAAGGCAGCGCGTCCGGGTTCAGCTCCACCGTCCAGCCGCCGTCGGCCGCCTGCCGCACCACGACGTCGGGCACGATGGCGTCGGCGGTGCCGCCGGAAAAGGCCGTGCCGGGGCGCGGGTCGAGGCGGCGGATCTCGGCCATCATGTCGAGCAGGTCGTCGTCGCCGACGCCGCACAGCCGCCGCAGCCGGGCGAAGTCGCGCCGCGCCACGAGGTCGAGATTGTCGATCATCGCCCGCATCGACGGATCGAGCCGGTCGCGCGCGACGAGTTGCAGCGCCAGGCACTCGGCGAGGTCGCGGGCGAACAGGCCGGGCGGGTCGAACTGCTGGCACGCGGCCAGCACCGAAAGCACGGTCTCCTCGGCGGTGCCGAGGCGGGCTGCGATCTCGGCCGCGTCGGCGCGCAGATAGCCGGCCTCGTCGAGCGCGTCGGCCAGCGTGCGCGCGATCAGCCGCTCGGCCGGGTCGCGGAAGGCGAAGGCGATCTGCTCGCCGACATGCTCGCCCAGCGATGGCGCGCCCGCCGCCAGCATGTCCATGTCGAAATCGCCGCCACCATTCGCCGCGCCGGCCGAGGATTTCCCCGACGACTTCCACTGTGCGGCGAGGTCCGGCCCCAGCCGCTCGCCCGTGCCCGGATCGTCGGGAAAGACGTTCTCCATCGAGGCGTCGAGGCGTCCGGCGATGGTCTCGGCGCTGGCGTTGCCCTCGTCGAACATCTGGTCGAGCCGCGCGGCCGGCGCTTCCTGCCGGGCGGCCGGCCCGGACTCGGCGTCGGCCTGCGGCTCCGGCCGTTCGAGCAGCGGGTTCTTCTCGATCTCGTCGTCGATGAACCGTTCCAGCTCGACATGGGTGAGCTGAAGCAGCCGGATCGACTGCATCAGTTGCGGCGTCATCGCCAACGATTGCGCCTGGCGCAGTTGCAGTTTGGCGCTGAGTGCCATTCACCCCGTTCCCGTTAGGACGCGGGCATTCAAACTGGCCCGGCTTTTGCTTGTCAAGCGAAAGGGGGCGCTACAGGCTGAAGGATTCGCCGAGATAGAGCCGGCGCACGTCGGGGTTCTCGACGACCTCGGCCGGCACGCCATGGGTCAGCACCTGGCCGGCATGGATGATATAGGCGCGCTCGACCAGCCCCAGCGTCTCGCGGACATTGTGGTCGGTGATGAGCACGCCGATGCCGCGCGAGGTCAGGTGGCGCACGAGCTGCTGGATGTCGGAGACCGCGATCGGGTCGACGCCGGCGAAGGGCTCGTCGAGCAGCATGAAGTTAGGGTTCGACGCCAGCGCCCGCGCGATCTCCAGCCGCCGCCGCTCGCCGCCCGACAGCGAGATCGACGGCGCCTTGCGCAGATGGGCAATGTGGAACTCCTCCAGGAGCTCGTCGAGCCGGCGCTCGCGCGCCTTGCGTCCCTTCTCGGTCATCTCGAGGATGGCGCGGATGTTGTTCTCGACCGAAAGGCCGCGGAAGATCGAGGCTTCCTGCGGCAGGTAGCCGATGCCGAGCCGCGCGCGCCGGTACATCGGCAGCGCGGTGACGTCGTAGCCGTCGATCTCGATCGTGCCCTGATCGACCGGGACGAGGCCGGTGACCATGTAGAAGCACGTCGTCTTGCCGGCGCCGTTGGGGCCGAGCAGGCCGACCGCCTCGCCCGCGCGCACGCCGAAGGAGACGCCGTTGACCACCTGCCTGCCCTTGTAGCTCTTGGTCAGGCCGCGCGCGATCATGGTGCCGCGGAAGCGCTCGCGGTCCGGCCGTTCGATGGCGGCCGGCTTCGCCTTGGTGCGCGGGAGGAGGGCGGAAAGCTTCACCGGCGCTCCTGCGAGCCGGGCTTGAGCAGCATCTTGACGCGGCCGCCGCCCGACGCGCCGGCGCAGCCTTCGAGATTGGCCAGCCCCGTGGCCATCTGCACCGTCAGCTTGCAGCCGACGATGACGTTGTCGCCCTCGGAAAGCACGACCTCCTTGCCGGACAAGACCAGCACCTCGCTCTTCATGTCGAAGCTGCCCTGGTCGGCGGTGGCGACCTGCTCCTCGGACTTCACATAGACCTTGTTCTCGACGATCAGCCGCTCGATATTGGCCGAGCCGGTGGCGGCCGAGCCGCTTTCCTTGTCGTAATGCACGGTCATCTTGCCCGAGCGCATCAGCATCGTGTCCTGTACGACCGAGACGTTGCCCGTGAAGATGGCGATGCCGTCGTTCTCGCGCACTTCGAGATGGTCGCTCTCGATCTGGATCGGCTTGTCGCCGTCGAGCTTGATGCCGGTCATGCGCCCGGTTTCCTGGGCTGCCGCGGGCAGGGCGAGAAAGGCCGACGGCACGGCCAGAGAAAAGGCCAGCGCCAGCACCTGTTTCATGTCGCTCATCGGCCCTCCCCGCCTTCCGTGCCGCGCTTCAGGCGGCCGCCGTCGATCTGCATGCGCACGCGGTTCTCGAACACCATCACCGCGCCCTTGTCGCGAACCGACATCGAATCGGCCGTGATATGCGCTCCATCGAGCGATATGTCCACAGGATCGGACGTTTCGAGGCTTCCCGTGGCGATGTCGACCACGGCCGACTGGAACACGGCCTTCATGCCGTCATCGCCGGTGACGGTCAACTCGCTGTCGATGTCGAGGCGGTTGGCCTCGCGGTCGAACACGCCCGTCGGCGCGGTGACGTTCATCCAGCCGTCCTCGTTCACCGGAAGCCGGGCGTCGATGCCTTCGAGGTCGATGCGCCCGCTCATGCCGATGTCCTGCACGGCGCGGGCCGCCGTCATCGAATAGGGCCGCCCCTCGCGCCCCGTCAGGCCGTCGAGCTTGGGATCGGTCATCACCAGCCGCCCGTCCTCGATGGCGAGCGCGCTCAGATCGACGGGCGCATCCATGACCGCGGAAAGCATGGACTTGGCGGCGAAGCCGGCGACCATCAGCAGCGCCGCCGCCGGCAGCGCGATCTTGAGCATCCGCACGCGGCCGGAATGGCGGCGCGCCTGGGTGAAGGCCCGCTCGACGCGGCGGTCGCGGGCCGCGCCCCCGGCGCCCCCGGCAGCCACGCGCCCGCCGGCGCTCGTCTGTGCTTGCGAAGTGCTCATGCCATATGCCCGAAGCGGTAGGGTCCCGGTGTTTCGCGACGTGTCAGCGGCGCTCTCGCACCGGCATGGCCGGCAGATCGCATCATGCGGATTTCGCCTTGCACCTCAATATGGTGATATTGGGGTGGATTGCCAGTCTCTCCCGCCTCTTCCGGTGCCGGCGCGGTTGGATTAAAAGCCGGCGGGGAAGGGGCCAGATCCTCGGCCATATCCTGGGAAAGGCGTGCCATGACCAACCGTGCAGACGACATCATCGA
>DAOMOI010000262.1:0-3949 GCA_035444225.1 Aquamicrobium sp.
GCCGAGGGGCCGGACACGGTCGCCGCCTTCATCGGCGAGCCGGTGCTCGGCACCGGCGGCATCGTGCCGCCGCCGGCCGGCTATTGGCAGAAGATCCAGGCCGTGCTCGACAGATACGACGTGCTGCTCGTCGCCGACGAGGTCGTCACCGGCTTCGGCCGCCTCGGCACCATGTTCGGCTCCGACCATTACGGCATGAAGCCCGACCTGATCACCATCGCCAAGGGGCTGACCTCGGCCTATGCGCCGCTCTCCGGCGTCATCGTCCGCGACACGATGTGGAACGTGCTGGTCGAGGGTTCCGACAAGCTCGGCGCCATCGGCCATGGCTGGACCTATTCCGCCCATCCGATCTGCGCCGCCGCCGGCGTCGCCAATCTCGAATTGATCGACCGGCTCGGCCTCGTCGACAACGCCCGCGACGTGGGCGCCTATTTCCGCGCGGCTCTGGCCGATGCGGTCGGCGGGCACGCCCATGTCGGCGAGGTGCGCGGCGAGGGGCTCCTGGCCGCGGTCGAGTTCGTCGAGGACAGGGACGAGCGCCGCTTCTTCGACCCCGCGCGCAAGATCGGCCCGCAGGTCGCCGCCGCGCTCGGGCAACGCGGCGTCATCGGCCGCGCCATGCCGCAGGGCGACATTTTAGGCTTCGCGCCGCCGCTGTGCCTGACGCGCGAGGAAGCCGACATCGTCGTGGCGAAGACCGCCGAGGCGATCGACAGCGTGTTCGGGTGAGCCGGCCATGATCCCGCTGCCGTTCGCACCCGAGGAATATCGCCGCCGGCTCCACGCCATCCGCACGGAAATGGCCCGTCGCGGCCTCGACCTGCTGATCGTCAACGACGTCGCCAACCAGCATTACATCACCGGCTATGACGGCTGGTCGTTCTATACGCCGCAAGCCGTGCTGGTTCCGCTCGCCGATGAGGAGCCGGTATGGATCGGCCGCGCCATGGACGCCGCCGGCGGCCTGCTCTCGGCGTGGATGAAGCCGGAAAACATCGTCGGCTTCCCCGAGGACCACGTCCAGCGCGCCGACCGCCACCCGATGGACTGGATCGCCGGCTGGATCCGGCAGAAGGGCTGGGGACGCGGCAATATCGGCGTCGAACTGGAAGCCTATTACTACTCGCCCAAGGCTCATGCCCGGTTGACCGCCGGTCTGCCCGACGCCGTCTTCCACGACGCCGATCTGCTGGTGAACTGGGTCCGCAGCATCAAGTCCGACGCCGAGATCGCCTATCTGCGCAAGGCTGCGCGTCTGGCCGAGGCGGCCGTCACGGCGGCCTACGATATTATTGCCCCCGGCGTGCGCGAATGCGACGCCATCGCGAAGATACAGGCGGCGCAGGTGGCCGGCTCGCCCGACTTCGCCGGCGACATCACCGCCCTGCCGCCGACCATCCTCGGCGGCGAGAACGCCTCGGCCCCGCATGTGATGTGGAGCGACCGCCGCTTCGGCGAAGGCGAGACCGTCGCGCTCGAACTGGCCGGGGCGGTGCGCCACTATACGGCCGGCCTCGCCCGCACGCTCCAGCTCGGCGCCGTGCCGCCGAAGGTCCGGGACACCGGCAATGCCGTGCTCGAAGGCATGGAGGCGGTGCTGGCCGCGATCAGGCCGGGCGCGGTCGCCGAGGAGGTCGAGGCGGCCTGGCGCGCCGTCATCGCCCGCCACGGGCTGAAGAAGGAATCGCGCATCGGCTATTCGATCGGCGTCGCCTATCCGCCCGACTGGGGCGAGCACACGATCAGCCTGCGCCCGGGCGACAGGAGCGTCTTGAAGCCCGGCAACGTGCTTCATTCCATCCTCGGCATGTGGATGGACGGCTGGGGCATCGAGGTCAGCGAGACCATTCTCGTCACCGAGACCGGCGCCGAGACGCTGACGAACTTTCCGCGCGACATCCATGTCAAGTCCTGACGCCGCGCCGGCGACCATCGCACGCATCACAGGGAGACCGTGACATGATCGAAACCAGACAGCTCGAACTCGACGACGCGCGCGCGGCGGCGGCCGCGGCCACGCGGGAGGCGGAGGCCAATGGCTGGAAGGTGGGCATCTCGATCGTCGATGCCGGCGGGCACCTGATCCTCTACGAGCGCATGGACGGCGCGCCGCCTTCGACCGCGCGCGTTTCCTTCGAGAAGGCGCATACGGCGGCGATCTTTCGCACCGCCACCGCCGGCATGGAGGACCGCATCGCCGACCGGCCGGGCATGATGGTCCTGCCCGGCGCCACGCCGCTGAAGGGCGGTGTGCCGCTGATCAGCGGCGGCCAGGTGGTCGGCGCGATCGGCGTGTCCGGCGTCGCCCCGCATCAGGATCACCAGATCGCCGAAGCCGGGGCGGCGAGGATCAGCTAGGCCACGCCTTGCAATTGTCGCACTTAATGCCTAAGTTGTGGCCATCGAACTTGGTTACGAACTTCCGGTTGCGCTTCGGCGCGCACGAACTTCCTTTCAATTTCGACACATCGGTCGACCGGCATAGTGCCGGGAGGTCACATTCATCCATTCCGAATTGAGAGGAATCATCATGGCTATCGGAACCGTCAAGTTCTTCAACACCACCAAGGGCTTCGGCTTCATCGCGCCCGACAATGGCGGCGACGACGTGTTCGTCCACATCTCCGCGGTCGAGCGCGCCGGCATGCGCACCCTCGTCGAGGGCCAGAAGGTCAGCTTCGATGCTGTCATGGACCCGCGCAAGGGCAAGAGCGCCGCGGACAACCTCCAGGCGGCATAAGGCCGGCGGGCGCGAGCCCCGGCCTCCGGGACTGCGCCTCTGGCCTTTGACCGCGGATGTACCGGCATCGACCATTGCAGCGCATAGAGAAGGCCGGGTCAGCCCGGCCTTTTTGTTGATCCCGGCCTTGCCGGCGAAGAAGGCCGGCCAACGAAAGGACAAAGACATGGACAGCGCGATCGCGGCAGCAGCCGTCTTCAAGCCGAAGCCTTCCAAGGCCGAGACGAAGGCGGACATCACCGACCACGCGGCCCGGACGATCATCTCGGCCGAGGTCGAGCGCCGCGAGGCCAAGACCGCGCGGCTGCGTCAGGCCCGGCTGGAACAGGAGGCCGCCCAGGCCCCCGTCGCCGCCGCGCCGTCCAGGACACCCCGAACGAACAAGCGGAAAGGATAAGGAATGCAGGTACTGGTTCGCGACAACAACGTCGATCAGGCTCTACGGGTTCTGAAGAAGAAGCTCCAGCGCGAAGGCGTTTTTCGCGAGATGAAGGCGCGCCGCGCCTATGAGAAGCCCTCCGAGAAGCGGGCGCGGGAAAAGGGCGAGGCGGTGCGCCGCGCCCGCAAGCTGGCGCGCAAGAACGCCCAGCGCGAAGGCCTGCTGCCGGCGCCGCGCAAGGCCGCGAGGCCGCCGCGCCGCGCCCCTGCCGCCGCCCCCGCGAGCGCCAGCAGCCCCGCCAGCCCGGCGAAGACCGCCTGAGGCGGTTTCGGGAAGAGCGCCTCTCGCGCGCTTTTCCCGCATGCAATCGCATCGACCTGATTAGAAGAATCGTCCCACCGCCCGCGCCCGGGCGGTGGGACGGCTCGTCGGCGGCCGTCTACAGCAGCGACGGCAGGAACATGACGATGTCGGGGAAGACGGCCAGGAGAAAGACGAAGAAGATCATCAGCACGAAGAAGGGGAACGCGGCCTTGACTACCGCGCCCAGCTTCTCGCCCGTCAGCCCCTGGATGACGAAGATGTTCATTCCCACCGGCGGCGTGATCTGCGCCATCTCGACCACGATGATCAGGAAGACGCCGAACCAGACCTTGTCGTAGCCCGCCGCGGTGATCAGCGGCAGCACGATCGGAAGCGTCATCACGATCAGCGACATGCCCTCGAGGAAGCAGCCGAGCGCGATGTAGATGACGAGCAGCAGCGCGATCAATTGCAGCGGCGTCAGGTTGAGCGCGTTGATCTGGTTGGCGATCTGCTGCGGCAGG
>DAOMOI010000263.1:0-3942 GCA_035444225.1 Aquamicrobium sp.
CCCGAGCTTTCCGCCGCCAGCTGCAGCCGCCGCGAGGCGGTCATCGGCAGGCGCGCCACTTCCCCGACCACCGCCCCCAGCCCGCCATGGCGCAGGCCCTCCTCGAAACAGGCGAGCAGGTCCTTCTCGTCGCCGGCCTCGGCATGGATCACCCGGTCGGCCCGCAGCCCGGCCTGGGCAAGGGCCGGCGCGAACAGGTCCTGCCGGGTGACGCACCACAGGACCTTGCCGGTCGTCCGCGCCGCGATCCCGGCCGCGAACAGCGCCGCGGCGGCGCCGTCCACCGCGCCATTTCCGCCGCCCGCCATTTCGTGCAGGCATCCCAGCGCCAGCCCGCCGCCCGGAAGCCGGCCGTCGATCGCCGCGACGCCGAAAGGCAGGACCGCGCGCGCCCGCGCCGCACCGCCTTCGAAGCGGCGGATGCGCTCCCTGAGCGTGGCGACGGCCAGGTGGGCCGGAGGGCGGGCGGGTGATTGCGGCATCGACGAAAGGACGGTTCCACGTTCAAAAGGCTTCTCCGATCTTCATGTTCTTTATTTGTTCTCATTTTGGACCGGGAGTCAATCGGGCTGGAGCAAGGGCATATCCACAGCCGGCGCAGCCCGGGAAGGGAACCCCGCCCCTGCCCGGCCGGCTCAGATTGACAAGCCGATGCAAAAGGGACTAGAAGCGCGGCCGCATGTCACGGGGCGGCGGGAAGGCGGCGCCATCGCGACAGGCGGGCGGCGCGCCGGTGCGCTTCGCCCGGTGGCCTAGCCGGAAACCGACGCCCGCGCCGCCGAACAGCTTGAGTGTGCCGACCACAGGTATAAACTCGAATCGCAGTCGGAACCCCGAGAGAGAACCAGCAAGAAAAGGTCGGTTTGACATGAACCTGCGCATCTCCGGTAAGCATATGGACATCGGCGACACCTTCCGCGCGAAGATCGAGGGCCGCATCGAGGATGCGGTCAAAAAGTATTTCGACGGCGGCTATGGCGGCTCGGTAACGGTCGAGAAATCGGGCTCGCGCTTCTCCGCCGATTGCCTGGTGCATCTCGACACGGGAATCTCGCTCCAGGCGACGGGCCAGGCCCAGGACCCGCAGTTCGCCTTCGACGCCGCCGCCGAGCGGGTCGAGAAGCGGCTGCGCCGCTACAAGCGGCGGCTGAAGACGCATCCGGTCTCGTCGCCGGCCTCGGAATGGATCGACCTCGACTACCGCGTCGTGGCGCCGGTCGCCGAGGAGGACGAGGAAGTGCCGGTCGATTACGCGCCGGCCGTCGTCGCCGAATCGACCGTGGCGCTCAAGACCATGTCGGTCGCCGACGCGGTGATCGAGCTCGATACCAAGGACAGTCCCGTCGTGGTGTTCCGCAATGCCGGAAACAGCCATGTCAACCTCGTCTACCGCCGGCCCGACGGCAATATCGGCTGGATAGACACCTCTTCGGCGGCCAGCGCGGCTTCGCGCTGACCGCCGCGCTCGACCGGGCCGCAGGCGGGCCGGCTTCCCGTCGCGGGAAACGGACAGAGCAGGAAGGATGACCTGAAAATGGATCTGAACGACCTGATCAAGGTTTCGGCAGTCATGCCGGCCTTGAAGGCCAATTCCAAGAAGCAGCTTCTGCAACTGCTGGCGGAAAAGGCCGCTTCCGTCACCGGGCTGCCGGAGCGCGAGGTGTTCGACACGATTCTCCAGCGCGAGCGCCTCGGCTCCACCGGCGTCGGCAACGGCATCGCCATCCCGCACGGCAAGCTGGCCGGCGTCTCGCACATCACCGGCATCTTCGCCCGGCTGGAAACGCCGGTCGATTTCGAGGCGCTCGACGACCAGCCGGTCGACCTCGTCTTCCTGCTGCTGGCGCCCGAGGGCGCCGGCGCCGATCACCTGAAGGCGCTGTCGCGCATCGCGCGCGTGCTGCGCGACCCCGACACCATGGCCAAGATCCGCGCCACGCGCGAGGCCGACGCCATCCACACCCTCCTCTCGCAGACGCCGCCTTCCCAGCAGGTCGCCTGAACGCGACCCGGACGGAAACACGAAAAGGGCGGCACCAAGGCCGCCCTTTCGCATTCCGACCGTAGAAGGACGGCTTTCAGCCCGTGGTGCTGACCAGCCGCGGGCGCGAGGCCTGCCCGGCCTTGCTGCCGTGAGCGGCCATGAAGTCGACGATGCGCGGCACGATCTCGGCGCGGAAGCGCGAGCCGTTGAACACGCCGTAATGGCCGACGCGCGATTGCAGATGATGCCCGCGCATCGAATCGGGGATGTTGACGCACAGATCATGCGTCGCCTGGGTCTGGCCCACGCCGGAGATGTCGTCGTTCTCGCCCTCGACGGTCAGGAGCGCGACGCTGCGCACGGCGGACGGATCGACCAACTCGCCGCGATGCTTCATCCGCCCTTTCGGCAGGTCGTGACGGACGAAGACCGTCTCCACCGTCTGGAGGTAGAACTCCGCGGTCAGGTCCATGACGGCGAGATATTCGTCGTAGAACTCGCGGTGCTTCTCAGCCGAATCGCCGTCGTTCTTCACCAAGTGCATGAAGAAGTCCTTGTGGGCGATCAGGTGGCGGTCGAGATTCATGCTCATGAAGCCCGAGAGCTGGAGGAAGCCGGGATAGACGTCGCGCATGAAGCCGGGATTGGGAAACGGCACCTGCATGATGACGTTGTCGCGGAACCAGTCGATGCCCTTCTTCTCGGCGAGAAGGTTGACGGCGGTGGGGTTGCGGCGGGTGTCGATCGGGCCGCCCATCAGCGTCATCGAGGCGGGCGAGAAACGGTCGCCGCGCGCCTCCATCACCGAGACCGCCGCCAGCACCGGCACCGAGGGCTGGCACACGGCCATGACATGGGTGTCGGGGCCGAGATGGTGCAGCATGTCGATGACGTAATCGACATAGTCGTCGAGGTCGAAGCCGCCCTCCGACAGCGGCACCATGCGCGCGTCGGTCCAGTCGGTGATGTAGACCTCCGCGTGCTGCATCATCGCCTCGGCCGTGCCGCGCAGCAGCGTGGCGTAGTGGCCCGACATCGGCGCGACGATCAGGAGCCTGGGGTCGGCGCGGCGCGAGCGCGGCAGATCGCGCCGGAAATGGATCAGGTCGCAGAACGGGCGCGACCATACCCGCTTCTCCTCGACGCCGACCTCCACGCCGTCGACCGTGGTGGTCGAGAAGCCGAAGCCCGGCTTGCCGTAGCGGCGCGTGGTGCGCTCGAACACTTCCGCCGCGGCCGCGGCCGAGCGGCCGAACGGCGTGGCCGACAGCGGGTTGAGCGGATTCTGGTAGAACAGCTTGGCGGCGTCGGCAAAGGCGCGCAACGGCTGAAGCGCCGCATGGTTCAGTTCGTAGAGTTGATAATACATCGGCATGTCCCCGGTCCGGCCGCCGGTGACCCCAAAGGCCAGCCGGATAAATAAAATGCTACGCTGCAAAAGCTAACAGTCTTTTGCTGCCATGCAATAGGGGAAAAACGCAACAAAATTAACTTGTCGGCACATGATCGACGCGGCGCAGCATCAAAAGACGCTCTTGCGGATCAACGCCTTGCGGCAGTTCGCGCCGGAATGCGTCACGCAGCGCCGGCGGCGCTTCTTCGAGCGCAAGCTCCGAAAATCCGAGCCGTTCGTAGAAGGGGCGATTGAAGGGGACGAATCGGAAAGTGGTGAGGCTGACGCCCGCGCAATCCAGGGCCTGCGCCGCCGCGCAAACGGCCCCGACCAGCGCCGCGCCCACGCCGCGGCGGCCATGGGCGGGATCGACGGAAAGCTCGCGCAGATGGAAGAAGCCGCCGAGCGGGCCGGCGACGGCGTAGCCGGCAGGCGCGCCGTCCTCGTCGGCGACGGCGACCCATACGCGGTTGCCCTCGAACAGGCGGCACAACGCCGCGACATCGGCAAGCGGAGCATCGGCAAGGGCCGGATAGCCGTGGTCGCGAAACAGGCCGGCGGCGCG
>DAOMOI010000264.1:0-3933 GCA_035444225.1 Aquamicrobium sp.
AGCCGCGATGCGCCAGCTTCAGCGCATGGAAGGCGTTCTGCTCGACGAGGAACACAGTCAGCCCCTCGCTGCGGTTCAGCTCCTTGATGACCTCGAAGATCTGCTTGACGATCAGCGGCGCCAGCCCCAGCGACGGCTCGTCGAGCAGCAGCAGCTTGGGCCGGCTCATCAGCGCGCGGGCGATGGCCAGCATCTGCTGCTCGCCGCCCGACAGCGTGCCGCCGCGCTGGCCGGCGCGCTCCTTCAGCCGCGGGAACAGCTCGAAGACGCGCTTCAGGTCGTCGTCGAAATGCTGCGGCGGCACCAGCAGCGCGCCCATCTGGAGGTTTTCCATCACCGTCATGCGCGGGAAGATGCGCCGCCCCTCCGGCGACTGGGCGATGCCCAGCTTCATGATGTCGTGGGTGGGCATCCGGGTGATGTCGGTGCCGTCATAGACGATCGAGCCGGCCCGCGCGCGTGGGTCGCCGCAGATCGTCATCATCAGCGTCGACTTGCCGGCGCCGTTGGCGCCGATCAGCGTGACGATCTCGCCGCGGTTGACATCCATGTCGACGCCGCGGAGCGCGACGATCTTGCCGTAATAGGTCTCCACCCCGCGCACGCTGAGCAGCGGGCTTTGCGACGCGTTGCTCATTTGCCGTCTCCCGCCGCTGACCCTGCCATCGACTTCGCCTGCCCCACCCAGTCCTCGCGCTCGATCCGTCCGGGGAAGGCGAGATAGGAGCCGACCCATTCGATCTCCGCGTCCGTCCACGCCGCGATCTGGTCGAAATGCCAGATGCCGAGGCGGTTGAGCTTGCCGGCGTTGACCGGGCCGATGCCCTTGATGCGGGTCAGGTCGTCCGGCCCGTCGCCGCGCGGGGCGTCGATCCCCGCCGGCCGCGCGCCGGGATGGTTTTGCGCAACGGCCGCCGCGAGCGCCTCGGCCGGATCGACCGCGGGCGCGGCGATGCCCGCCTCCCCGGCTGCCTCCTCGCCCAGCGCCTCGACCACCAGCGAGGCGACTTCCGGCGCCTCCTCGATGTCCTCGTCCTCGACGCCGAGATAGGCGGCGATGACGCTGGCGTCGGTGCGCACGAAATCGGCGTCGCCATCGGAGATCTTCACGCCGTAGTCGAGCACGACGATATGGTCGGAGATCTCCATCACCACGCCCATGTCGTGCTCGATCAAGAGCACCGACGTGTCGTGCTCGGCGCGGATGTACTGGAGCAAGGCGTTGAGGTCGGCCGATTCGCGCGGGTTGAGCCCCGCCGCCGGCTCGTCGAGGCAGAGCAGATGCGGCTCGGTGCACATGGCGCGCGCGATCTCCAGCCGCCGCTGGTCGCCATAGGGCAGGTCGGCGGCCGGGTCGTCGGCGCGGTCGATCAGCCTGACGCGCTCGAGCCAGTAGACGGCCTTGTCGATCGCCTCGCTCTCGGCCTTGCGGAAGCCGGGCAGGTGCAGGATGCCGCCGACGGTGAAGTTCGACGCCGTCATCAGCGGGTTGTGCTGGGCGACGAGCAGGTTCTCCAGCACGGTCATGCCGCCGAACAGGCGGATGTTCTGGAAGGTGCGCGCCACCTTGGCATGCTTCGATATCTCGAAGTCGGGCATCCGCTCGAGCAGGAAGACGGAGCCGTTTTCGGTGTGCTCCCACTTCCTGCCGGTCAGCGTCAGCCGGTCGACGGTGTCCTGCTGGCGGCCGGGGCCGTGGCGCATGACGATGCGCCCCTCCGTCGGCTTGTAGAAGCCGGTGACGCAGTTGAACACCGTGGTCTTGCCGGCGCCGTTCGGCCCGATCAGCGCGGTGATCTCGCCGCGCCCGACATTGAAGGACAGGTCGTTGATCGCCACCAGCCCGCCGAAGCGCATCGTCAGATGCTCGACGCTGAGGATGGGATCGTCGTTCCAGGCGCCCGGCTGGCCGGCGGGATTCGTCGTGGTTTCGGCTTGCATGACGGCGGCAGACATCAGTGACCCTCGCCCTGTGCGACCATGTCGGCCCCGATTCGCTTCTTCTGCCTGTAGACCACCGACGGCTCGCGCGAGGCGATGAGGCCGCGCGGCTTCCACACCATGATCAGCACCATGGCGAGGCCGAAGATCAGCATGCGGTATTGCACGGGGTCGAAATCAGGCCCGAAGATCTGGCTGAGGAAGCCGAGATTGCGCAGCATCTCCATGCCGCCGATCATGATGATCGAGGCGATGACGACGCCGATCTGCGAGCCGAGCCCGCCGAGCACGACGATGGCGAGGATGATCGCCGATTCGATGAAGGTGAAGCTCTCCGGCGAGACGAAACCCTGCCGCGTGGCGAAGAACGAGCCGGCGAAGCCGCCGAACATCGCGCCGATGGCGAAGGCCGTCAGCTTGGTGTTGGTGGTGTTGATGCCGAGCGAGCGGCAGGCGATCTCGTCCTCGCGCAGCGCCTCCCACGCCCGGCCGATCGGCAGCCGGCGCAGCCGCATCGTCACCAGATGGGTGACGACCGCCAGCACCAGGATGATGAAATAGAGATAGACGAAGCGGTGGATGGTCGAGAACGGGATGCCAAAATAATCGGCGAAGCCGCCCTCGCCCCGGGTGAACTCCAGCCCGAACAGGGTCGGCTTGGGGATGCCGGAAATACCGTTGGGGCCGCCGGTGAAGTCGTACCAGTTCAAGAGCACGATGCGGATGATCTCGCCGAAGGCGAGCGTGACGATGGCGAGGTAGTCGCCGCGTAGCCTGAGCACCGGAAAGCCGAGGATGACGCCCCAGAACATGGCGAGGATGCCGGCCAGCGGCAGCGCCACCCAGAAGCCGATCATCTCGAAATGGGTCGACAGCAGCGCGAAGGAATAGGCGCCGATGGCGTAGAAGGCGACATAGCCGAGGTCGAGCAGGCCGGCGAGGCCGACGACGATGTTCAGCCCCCAGCCGAGCATCACATAGGTCAGGATCAGGATCGACAGGTCGAGATACTGGCGCTGCTGGCCAGGGAAGAACCGCATGATGACGAAGGGCAGCACGATGGCGAAGCCGAGGAAGGCCCAGCTCGTCCAGCCGCTCATGTTGGGCAGGCGCGCGGCGAGCCGCGTGATCCCGCCGCCGCCCGCGGACGGCGCGCGGTTGAAGACGAAGAGGTTCAGCCCGAGCCGCGCCGCGAAGACGATGGCGATGCACGAGAACCACAGTCCCCAGCGCGTGGAGAGCGCGAGCCCACCCGGCGCGATCTCGGTCCTGAGCGCGATGAGGAAGAAGCCGAGGACCGCCACCAGCAGGGCGGCGATGAAGGCGTCGCGAAGCGAATCCGCGAAACGGGAATTTGCAGCGTTCGCCATGGATCAGACCTTTTCGACTTCAGGCTGGCCGAGCAGGCCCGAGGGCAGGAAGATGAGCACGATGGCCAGGATCGAGAAGGCCGCGACGTCCTTGTACTCGACGGTGAAATAGCCCGACCAGAACACCTCGATCAGTCCGATCAAGAGCCCGCCGAGCATGGCGCCGGGCAGCGAGCCGATGCCGCCCAGCACCGCTGCCGTGAACGCCTTGATGCCGGCGAGGAAGCCGATGTAGAAGTCGATCACCCCGTAGAGCAGCAGGAACATCAGGCCGGCCACGGCGGCGAGCGCCGCGCCCATGACGAAGGTGAGCGAGATGGTGCGGTCGACATTGACGCCGAGCAGCGCCGCCATCTTGCGGTCCTGCTCGCAAGCCCGCTGCGCCCGGCCCAGCGCCGTCTTGTTGATCAGCAGCGTGAAGCCCGCCATCAGCACCACGGTGGTGACGATGATGATGATCTGCATGTAGGAAAGCTGGACGACCATGGCGCCGGTCGCGGTGTCGCCCTGAAACAGCGTCACGCCGCCCTGGATCTGCGGCGGCAGCGGCTTGACGCGGGCGCCCTGGGTGACGCGCACGAAGTTCTGGAGCAGGATCGACATGCCGATGGCGGTGATGAGC
>DAOMOI010000265.1:0-3927 GCA_035444225.1 Aquamicrobium sp.
CGAGCGCGTCGATCTCGCGAACGAGATGGCCCTTGCCGATGCCGCCGATGGCCGGGTTGCACGACATGACGCCGATCGTGTCACGATTCATCGTCACCAGCGCCGTGCGCGCGCCGGCGCGCGCAGCCGCCGCCGCCGCCTCGCAGCCGGCATGGCCGCCGCCGATCACCACGACATCGTAACTTTGCGTCATCTCTCGCACCTGTAACGAGCCGGCAGCAATGATGCCCATGCGCCGTCAAGTCAACCCTGTTTCACGTGAAACGGGAAGCCGATACTCCGGCGGCCGTTTCACGTGAATCACGTCCGTCTTCCAACCCGATCATGTTTCACGTGAGTCATTTGCCGATGCAGAACTCGGCGAAGATCACACCAAGCAGCTCCTCGACATCCACCGCGCCGGTAATCCGCCCAAGCGCGTCACCGGCGAGACGAAGGTGTTCGGCCCTCAATTCAAGCTCGTCAAGCTCCAGCGCAATTCCGATATGCTCGCGTGTGCGGTCGAGCAGTCCCACCTGCCGCTGGCGGGTGGGGATCACGCGCCCGTCCATTCGGGTCGCTTCAGCCGCGCGCCTGCCGATCGCTGCGACCAGTTCCGTCAGCCCCTTTCCCGAAACCACCGATATGCGATGGTCGAACCGGCCGGATTGATCTTGATGAAGATCGCACTTCGTCGCTACGCGAAGGACAGGCGCCGTCCAGATCCGCTCCACGTCCGGCGAATCATTGCCGCCCGGATCGGTGAGCTCGAGAACGAGGTCCGCGCGAGACGCCGCTTCTTTTGCCCGGGCGACGCCGATACGCTCCACCTTGTCATCTGTTTCGCGAAGGCCGGCCGTGTCCGTCACCACGACCTTGACACCGTCGATGTCGAGACTGGCTTCGACGAGATCGCGCGTCGTTCCCGCCACCTCGGTGACGATGGCGACCTCTCGCCGCGCGAGCGCGTTGAGCAGGCTCGACTTTCCCGCATTGGGCGCGCCGACGAGCACGACGCGAAATCCGTCCCGAACGATCTCGGCCGCCCGGAAACCATTGAGATGACGTAAAATGTCATCGTGGAGGCGCGCAAGATCGCTGGCAACACGGTTGGCGACCGAGCCGGGCACATCGGCCTCGTCAGCGAAATCCAGTTCGGCTTCGATCATCGCCCGCGCGTGAAGGAGACGTCGGCGCCATCCTTCATAGAGATCACGCTGGCCGCCCTCGGCATTGTCGAGCGCCAGCCGGCGCTGGCTCTCGGTGTCAGCCGCGATCAGATCCGCCAGCGCCTCAGCGCCTGTCAGGTCGAGCTTGCCGTGGAGGAAGGCGCGGCGGGTGAACTCACCGGCCTCCGCCTGCCGCAGCCCGTCCATTGCCGCCAGCCGCCGCAGCATCGCCTGCACCACCGCCTTGCCGCCGTGAAGATGAAACTCGGCGCAATCCTCGCCGGTAAAGCTTGCCGGGGCGGCAAAAAGAACCGCCAGTCCGCGATCGATGGCGGAGCCGTCGGCATCCCGAAAACGGCACAACACGGCGCGGCGTGGGGCGGGAACGATCCCGGCAACTGCCTCGAGCACCGTGCGCACATGCGGCCCCGAGACACGGATCACTGCCACACCCGAGGGCAGGCTACCCGAGGACAGGGCAAAGATGCTATCCTGAAACAGATTTTCCTCGCCCGTTTCAGTCACGACGGTCTCGGGCCGGATGCAAGGTGCCTCGCTCATGTCCGTTCTTCCCTCACGAAACCTCCTCGCCGAGGCGACGAGCCCTTATCTGCGCCAGCACGCCGGCAACCCCGTTCACTGGCGGCCCTGGTCGGCCGCCGCGCTCAAGGAAGCGGAGACCCTCCAGCGTCCGATCCTGCTTTCGGTCGGCTATGCCGCCTGCCATTGGTGCCATGTCATGGCGCATGAAAGCTTCGAGGACGAAGCCGTGGCCGAGGTCATGAACCGCCTGTTCGTCAACATCAAGGTCGATCGCGAGGAAAGACCCGACATCGACCAGATTTACATGACCGCGCTCAACGCCATGGGCGAGCAGGGTGGATGGCCGTTAACCATGTTTCTGACCCCCGACGGGCGGCCATTCTGGGGCGGCACCTATTTTCCGCGCCGGACGCGCTATGGCCGGCCGGGCGTTATCGAGGTTCTGGAAGCCGTCGCCGCGACCTGGCGCGACCGGCAGGACGACCTCGACCATTCGGCCGGTGCGCTCACCCGCCATGTCGCGGCACAGCTTTCACCGCCGGATGCCGCATCCGGTGCGGCCGATCCCGCCAAGGCCCTCGCCGATCACGCGGCCGGCGTGCTTTCGTTGATCGACAACGAGAATGGCGGCATCGCCGGGGCGCCGAAATTCCCGAATGCGCCGCTGATGGACATACTGCGTCTGGACCGACAGCGGAACGGCACGGTTGCCGCGCGTGATGCCGTGCTCGCGAGCCTGCGCGCCATGCTCGCCGGCGGGATCTACGACCATCTCGGCGGCGGCTTGTGCCGCTACTCGACCGATGCGCACTGGCTGGTGCCGCATTTCGAGAAAATGCTCTATGACAACGCCCAGCTCGTCGATCTCGCCGGTTGGGCTTATGCCGAGTCGGGCGACGATTTGTTTCGGTTACGAATCGAAGAGACGATCGGCTGGATGGCGCGCGAGATGCGCGTCGAGGGCGGCGGGTTCGCGTCGAGCCTCGATGCCGACAGCGAAGGCGAGGAGGGGCGCTTCTATCTCTGGAAGGAAGCGGAGTTGCGCGACGTACTAGGCGACGATGGCGCGGCCGCGCTTCTCAGCCACTATCGTCTCGATAAGCCTTCCGGCTGGGAGGGCGATCCGATCCTCAACCGCCGCGACGCGCGCGACTACGGTCCGGCCGATTACGATCCCTCGATCCGGGAGCTGAAGGCGCGTCTCCTTGCCGTCCGCGAAGCCCGGCCGCGGCCCGGTCGCGACGACAAGGTGCTCGTCGACTGGAACGGCATGGCCATCGCAGCGATCGCGCGCGCCGGCCGTCAGTTCGGGCGCACGGACTGGATTGATCTCGCCGTTTCCGCATTTCGTTTCGTAGCCGAATCGGAAGACGATGGCCGCCTGCCGCACTCGATCCTGGGCGAAAATCGGCTGTTTCCCTGCCTGTCAGCCGACTATGCCGCGATGATCAGCGCGGCGATCACCCTGGCCGAGGCCACGGGCGATATCGGCTTCTATACCGGCAAAGCCCAAGGCTGGATGGAGGCGCTCGATCGCTGGCATGGCGACGAGGAGGGGAAGGGATACTATTTCACCGCGTCGGACGCCGACGACGTGCCGATGCGCATTCGCGGCGATACGGACGAGGCGGTGCCGTCGGCAACCGCGCGCATCATTGCCGCCATGACCCGGCTGTCGATGCTGACGGGCAACGACGGGTTGCAGCGGCGGGCGGTCGCCGCCGCCGATGCCGCGCTTGGCCGGACGGCGGAGCAGCGTTTCGGCCGCGCCGGCATCATCCAAGCCGCGTCAATCGCCCACGAACCGATCAAGCTCATCCTCGTGGGAGGCGATGATTCGGATATCGTTTCGGTAGCGAATCATAATCCCGATGCACGACGCACCGATATTCGCCTTGCGCCCTCGGCCGGCGGAACCACGACCCTGCCTGACGGCGCAACCATCGACGTGAGCCATCCCGGCGCGTGGCTTTGCCTCGGCCTGCGCTGCCTGCCGCCGGTTCGCACGGCGGAGGAACTGGAAGAGCTGCTTCGGCCCGGCCGGCGCTGAGGCGGAGACGATCGCGCCTCAGGTGTTCATCGAATCGAAGAAGTCCGAATTGGTTTTGGTCTGCTTCAGCTTGTCAATGAGGAACTCGATGGCGTCCGTGGTGCCCATCGGCGCCAGGATTCGCCGCAGCACGAAGATCTTCTGCAGATCCTGACGCTGCACGAGCAGGTCTTCCTTGCGCGTGCC
>DAOMOI010000266.1:0-446 GCA_035444225.1 Aquamicrobium sp.
TTCGACGACAAGGGCGACGTCAAGCTGCCGGGCTACGTCTTCTACGAGTGGAAGGACGGCACCTACGACTATCTCGAGAACTGAGCCGGGCGAAGGTCGAAAACGAAAAGCCCCGGAGCGATCCGGGGCTTTTTTGTTGCCTCAGAGCATTTTGCAGTCAGACGGAATCGTCTGACGTCGCATAAATGCGGCTAGAGAGACGAAGCTGGAGCAGCGGAACCGCGTTCGTCAGAACGCGCGCTGCTCCAGGGGGCCAGCGCTGCCTCGGCCAGGCGGACCCAATAGGAGATGCCGTGCGGGATCGCCTCGTCGTTGAAGTCGTAGGCCGGGCTGTGGAGGCCGGCGGTGTCGCCGTTTCCGGCGAAGATGAATGCGCCGGGCCGGGCGTTGAGCATGTAGGAGAAATCCTCGCCGCCCATTGTCGGGCGCACGTCCGCGTCGACGCT
>DAOMOI010000266.1:466-3927 GCA_035444225.1 Aquamicrobium sp.
CCTCGGCGGCGAACGCGGCCTCGGCCGGGTCGTTGCGGGTGACGGGATAGTTGACGTCGATGCGCAGGCCGATCTGGACGCCGGCCGCGGCGGCGATGCCGTCGCAGATCGCGCGGATGCGGGCGAAGACGGCCTCGGCGACCTCGTCGCGCAGCGTGCGCACGGTGCCGGCGAGCTGAGCCTTCTGCGGGATGACGTTGTAGGCGTCGCCGGCATGGAACTTCGTCACCGACACCACGGCCGAATCGAGCGGGTCGACGGTGCGCGAGACGACGGTTTGCAGCGCCAGCACCAGCTGGCTCGCCGCCGCCACGGGATCGAGCGTGGTGTGCGGCATGGCGGCGTGACCGCCCTTGCCCTCCACCGTGATGGCGAACTCGGCCGTCGCCGCCATGATCGGCCCCGGATTGATGGCGAAGTAGCCTACGGGCAGGCCCGGCATGTTGTGCATGCCGAAGACGCGGGCAATGCCGAACCGTTCCATCAGGCCGTCCTCGATCATCGCCCTTGCGCCGGCGCCGCCCTCCTCGGCCGGCTGGAAGATGACCGCGACCGTGCCGGCGAAGGCTCGCGTCTCAGCGAGGTATTTGGCCGCGCCGAGCAGCATGGCGGTGTGACCGTCATGGCCGCAGGCGTGCATGCGCCCCGGCGTCCTCGACGCCCAGGGCTTGCCGGTGATCTCCGTCAGCGGCAGCGCGTCCATGTCGGCGCGCAGGCCGATGGTGGCCCCGTCGCCGAGGCCGCCGCGAATGAGGCCGACGACGCCGGTGCGGCCGATGCCGGTGACGACCTCGTCGCAGCCGAATTCGGCGAGCCGCGCCGCGACGAAGGCCGCCGTCCCGTGGACCTCGTAGAGAAGCTCGGGCGCGGCATGGAGGTGGCGACGCCAGCCGGTCACCTCGTCGTGAAGCTCGGCGGCGCGGTTCAGGATCGGCATGGCGGGAATCCCTCGTGATCGGCCCCGTCCGGCAGGGCCGGGCTTTGCCATTGTGACGACACATAGGCTAGATAGCAGCCAGAAGGCTGCGGGGGCTAGATAGCAGCCTGAAGGCTGCAAGGACTAGATAGCAGCCTGAAGGTTGACGGGGCCAGTTTATAGCAGGCCGCACGAGTAAACAGAGCGAAACCATGCGCAGACCGTTTTCAGCACCCATTCTTTCCGCGGCAATCGCGTTCGCGCTCGCCACGGCGAGCGCGGCGCAAGCCGGGCCGGCGGTGCTGGTCGATCTCGCCACCGGCAAGGTGCTGGAGCAGGAGGACGCCTTCTCGCCGTGGTATCCGGCGTCGCTGACCAAGCTGATGACGACCTTCGTGCTGTTCCGCGCCATCAAGGCGGGCGAGATCACGCTCCAGTCGCCGGTGCGCATTTCCGAGCGGGCGGCGAAGGAACGTCCGAGCAAGATGGGCTACAAGCCGGGCTCGGTGCTGACCGTGGACAACGCCATCAAGATCCTGATGGTCAAGTCGGCCAACGACGTCGCGGCGGCCGTGGCCGAGAGCCTGGCCGGATCGCATGCCGACTTCGCCCGGCGCATGAATGCCGAGGCGCAGCGGCTCGGCATGACCCGCACCCATTTCGTCAACGCGCATGGCTGGCACAACGAGGCGCAGACGACGACCGCGCGCGACATCGCCATTCTGGCGATGGCGATGCGCAACGAGTTTCCCGAGTACCGGCACTATTATTCCATCGAGGGGCTGGTGGCCGACGGCAAGCTGATCGAGAACCACAACGACCTGATTCTGCGTTTCGATGGCGCCGACGGCATGAAGACGGGCTATACCTGCCCGTCCGGCTTCAACCTCGTCGCCTCGGCCACGCGCGGCGGCCGCAGCCTGCTGGCCGTGGTGCTGGGCGAGGCGACGGTCGAGGCGCGCGCCGACAAGGCCGCCAACATGCTGGCGCGGGGCTTCGGCCTTCCCGGCGACAACGCGCCCTATCTCGGCCAGCTGCGGCCTTCCGGGGCGGAGCCCGCCTCGGCGGTCGATCTCAGGCCCGTCATCTGCACCGAAGAACACTGGAAGGCGGTGACGGCGGCGCGCGGGCCGGGCGGCAAGCCGGTCTATACCTCGCCCTATCTGTCGAAGGAGCCGCTGCGCCAGCCGCAGACGGTGGCCGTCGCGCTCGGCGGCGCCACCGGGCCGAAGCCGGACGTGCCGGTCTATGCCGACGTGCCGCTGCCGACGCCGCGCCCGGACTATACGCCGGAAGCGATGGCGCAGGGCGGCTGAGGCGATGGCGCCCTTCTCACCCATCGCGGTTTCCATCGTCACCGGCTTCCTCGGCGCCGGCAAGACGACGCTGGTGAACCGGCTGCTGAAGGAGCCGGCGCTCGCCAACACCGCCGTGATCGTCAACGAGTTCGGCGAGGTGGCGATCGACCACCTGCTGGTCGAGAAGGCGAGCGACGGAGTGATCGAGCTGTCGGACGGCTGCCTGTGCTGCTCGGTGCGCGGCGAGCTGGTCGACACGCTGTGCGACCTGATCGAGCGGATGCAGACCGGCCGCATCGCGCCGCTTTCGCGCATCGTCGTCGAGACGACGGGGCTGGCCGATCCGGTGCCGGTGCTGCAATCGGTGATGGCGCATCCGGTGCTGATGCAGGCGTTGAGGCTCGACGGCGTGGTCTGCGTCGTCGATGCAGTCAACGGCGCGGCCACGCTCGACGCCCATGAGGAGGCGGTGCGGCAGGCCGCGGTCGCCGACCGGCTCGTCGTCACCAAGGCGGGGATGGCCGCGCCGGAGGAGGTTGCGCTCCTGCGCGCGCGGCTGCGCCAGTTGAACCCGGCCGCGCCGATCCTCGACGCCGACGAGGGCGCGGCGCTTTCCATGCTGGTGAATTGCGGGCTTTACGACCCGGAGACCAAATCGGCCGACGTGCGCCGCTGGCTGGGCGAGGCGGACCACGACCACGATCATGACCATGACTCTGGCGGCCACGACCATCATCACCACCACCATCGCCACGACAGCCGCATCGCCACCCTGTCGCTGATGCACGACCGGCCGGTTCCGTTCGTCGCGGTCGAGGCGTTCCTCGATCTCCTGCGCTCGACGCAGGGCGAGAAGCTCCTGCGCATGAAAGGCATCGTCGAGCTGGCCGAGGACCCGGAGCGGCCGCTGGTCATCCATGGCGTGCAGAAGCTGATGCACCCGCCGGCGCGGCTCGCCGCATGGCCGGCCGGCGCACGCGGCACTCGCATCGTGCTCATCACCTGCGGCATGGAAGAGGCCTATGTGCGCGGCCTGTTCGCGGCCTTCATGGGCGAGCCGGCGCCCGACAGGCCCGACCGCGCCGCCCTTCAGGAAAACCCTCTGGCGATCGCCGGGTTCAAGGGATAGGCGGGTTTCCTGCGCCGTCGGCGCCGCCCCTCATCCCGCTGCCGCGACCTTCTCCCCGTGGGGGGATTGGCCGCGACGCCGGGACTCTTCCCTTCTCCCCGTTCACGGGGAGAAGGTG
>DAOMOI010000267.1:0-3925 GCA_035444225.1 Aquamicrobium sp.
GCAAGAAGGGCCAGCCGCGCCTGAAGCCGCCGTTCCCGGCCAATGTCGGCCTCTATGGCTGCCCCACGACCGTCAACAATGTCGAGTCGATCGCGGTGGCCCCGACCATCCTGCGCCGGGGTGCTGCGTGGTTCTCGTCCTTCGGGCGGCCGAACAATGTCGGCACCAAGCTGTTCTGCGTCTCCGGGCACGTCAACAATCCGTGCACGGTCGAGGAGGCGATGTCGATCCCGTTCCGCGAGCTGATCGACCGCCATTGCGGCGGCATCCGCGGCGGCTGGGACAATCTGCTCGCCGTCATTCCCGGCGGCTCGTCGGTGCCGCTGGTGCCGGCGGCCGAGATCATCGACGCGCCGATGGATTTCGACGCGCTGCGCGACCTGAAGTCGGGCCTCGGCACGGCGGCGGTGATCGTCATGGACAAGTCCACCGACATCGTGAAGGCGATCGCGCGGCTCAGCTACTTCTACAAGCACGAGAGCTGCGGCCAGTGCACGCCGTGCCGTGAGGGCACCGGCTGGATGTGGCGCGTCATGGAGCGCCTCGTCGTCGGCCAGGCGCACAAGCGCGAGATCGACATGCTGCTCGACGTGACCAAGCAGGTCGAGGGCCACACGATCTGTGCGCTTGGCGACGCCGCCGCATGGCCGATCCAGGGCCTGATCCGGCATTTCCGGCCCGAGATCGAGCGCCGCATCGACGAGTTCACCCGCAATTCGCATCAGGCCCAGCCGGTGCTGGTGGCGGCGGAATAGGCAGGCAAGGGAGGCGACCGACGCAAGGCGAGAAAGGCAGGCATGCTTTTCCCGCCCGACGGAAGGAACCACGAATGAGCACGATCGACGACTTCACCCGCGCCTACAGGAACGCCATGCCGGAGCAGTTCTCCGGCGCCGTCAACCTGATGGCGCATCCGCTTGCCGGCATGGCCGCCGCGAGCGCGCTCGGGCTTGGGCTGGCCGGCCACGCATTCGGCATGTGGGCGGGCGCCGTCGCCGGCGCGACGCAGGCCTCGCAGCAGCTTTTCGCCGGCTTCGCCGAGGGCCAGCCGAAACGGGCGGCAAGGCCCGCGCCGCTGCGGCTCGTCGCCTCGCAGCCCGCCGCGAAGCGCAAGGCGGAAACGGTCGCGCCCGCGCCGGTGGCGCAGCCTGAGACGGCCGACGATCTCAAGGCGATCTCCGGCATCGGGCCGAAGCTCGAGAAGGTGCTGAACCGTTTCGGCATAACCACCTATGCGCAGCTCGCCGCGCTCACGGAAGCGGACATCGCCGATCTGGACGCCAAGCTCGGCCTGTCGGGGCGCATCGGCCGCGACGACTGGGTCGGGCAGGCGGCGGCGCTGGCATCGGCCGGCAGGTAACGGAATTGCGGGCCGCGAGGCTCACTGAGGGATGAAGCGGGTTTCCGCGGAGTTGAGGCAAGATGGCTAGACTGAAGGTCGACGGCAAGGAGATCGAGGTTCCCGACCACTACACGCTGCTGCAAGCGGCGGAAGTGGCGGGCGCCGAGGTGCCGCGTTTCTGCTTCCATGAGCGGCTGTCCATCGCCGGCAACTGCCGCATGTGCCTCGTCGAGGTCAAGGGCGGGCCGCCCAAGCCGCAGGCCTCCTGCGCCATGGGCGTGCGCGACCTGCGCCCCGGCCCGAACGGCGAATTGCCGGAGATGTTCACCAACACCCCGATGGTCAAGAAGGCCCGCGAGGGGGTGATGGAGTTCCTGCTCATCAACCACCCGCTCGACTGCCCGATCTGCGACCAGGGCGGCGAATGCGACCTCCAGGACCAGGCGATGGCCTTCGGCGTCGATGCCTCGCGCTTCCAGGAGAACAAGCGCGCGGTCGAGGACAAATATATCGGCCCGCTGGTCAAGACGATCATGACGCGCTGCATCTACTGCACGCGTTGCGTCCGCTTCACCACCGAGGTCGCCGGCATTTCCGAGCTCGGTATCATCGGCCGCGGCGAGGATGTCGAGGTCATCACCTATCTCGAGCAGGCGCTGACCTCCGAGCTTCAGGGCAACGTCATCGACCTGTGCCCGGTCGGCGCGCTGACGGCGCGGCCCTACGCCTTCCAGGCGCGGCCGTGGGAGCTGACCAAGACCGAATCCATCGACGTGATGGACGCGCTCGGCTCTGCGATCCGCGTCGATACGCGCGGCCGCGAGGTGATGCGCATCCTGCCGCGCAACAACGACGCGGTGAACGAGGAGTGGATCTCCGACAAGACCCGCTTCATCTGGGACGGGCTGCGCACGCAGCGCCTCGACCGGCCCTATGTCCGCAAGGATGGCCGGCTCCAGGCCGTGAGCTGGGGCGAAGCCTTCGCCACGATCAGGGAGGCGGTGTCCGCGACGAGCGGCGACAGGATCGGCGCCATCGCCGGCGACCTCGCCACCGTCGAGGAGATGTATGCGCTGAAGGGCCTGATGGCCGCGCTCGGCTCGGCCAATATCGACTGCCGGCAGGACGGCGCCGCGCTCGACCCGGCCAAGGGCCGCGCCAGCTACATCTTCAACCCGACCATCGAAGGCATCGAGGATGCCGACGCGATCCTGATTATCGGCTCCAACCCGCGCTTCGAGGCGTCGGTGCTCAACGCCCGCATCCGCAAGCAGTGGCTGAAGACCAACCTGCCGATCGGCGTCATCGGCGAGGCCGCCGACCTGCGCTACAAATACGAGGCGCTGGGTGCGGGGCCCGAGACGCTGGCCCGGCTGGCCGAAGGCGGCATCGGCTTCCATTCGTTCCTGAAGGACGCCAAGCGCCCGCTCATCATCGTCGGCCAGGGCGCGCTGGCGCGCACCGACGGCGCGGCCGTGCTAGCGCTCGCCGCGAAGCTCGCCAACGATGTCGGCGCGGTCTCCGAGGAATGGAACGGCTTTGCCGTGCTGCACACGGCCGCCGCGCGCGTCGGCGGCCTCGATCTCGGCTTCGTGCCGGGCGAGGGCGGCAAGGACATCGTTTCCATGCTTTCGGGCGGGCTCGACGTGCTGTTCCTGCTCGGGGCCGACGAGATCGACATGGGCAAGACCGGCGAGGCCTTCACCGTCTATATCGGCAGCCACGGCGACGCCGGCGCGCACCGCGCCGACGTGATCCTGCCCGGCGCGACCTATACGGAAAAGTCCGGCACCTACGTCAACACCGAAGGCCGCGTGCAGCAGACCAGCCGCGCCGGCTTCGCCCCGGGCGAGGCCAAGGAAGACTGGGCGATCCTGCGCGCGCTGTCCGATGTGCTGGGCCAGCGCCTGCCGTTCGATTCGCTTGGCCAGCTGCGCGCCGCGCTCTATGCCGAATTCCCGCATTTCGCGGAGATCGACGCCATCGCGCCGGGCGATCCGGCCGATGTCGCGGCGCTCGGCAACGCGCAGGCCGGCAAGCTCGGCGGCTCGGCCTTCATGTCGCCGATCCGCGATTTCTATTTGACCAACCCGATCGCGCGCGCCTCCGCCGTCATGGCCGAATGCTCGGCGCTGGCGAAGGGCCGCATCACCCAGGCGGCGGAGTAGGCCAGAGCGATGGATTCCTTCTTCTCGATCTACGTTCTGCCGACGCTCCTCGTCGTTGCCCAGTCGGTGCTGGTCATCGTCGCGCTGCTCGTCTTCATCGCCTTCATCCTCTATGCCGACCGCAAGATCTGGGCGGCGGTGATGCTGCGGCGCGGGCCCAACGTCGTCGGCCCCTGGGGGCTGATGCAGTCCTTCGCCGACCTGCTGAAATTCGTCTTCAAGGAGCCGGTCATCCCGTCCGGCGCCAACAAGGGCGTGTTCCTGCTGGCGCCGCTGGTCTCGACGGTGCTGGCGCTCGCCACCTTCGCCGTGATCCCGTTCAACGAGAACTGGGTCATCGCCGACATCAATGTCGGCATCCTCTACATCTTCGCGATCTCGTCGCTCGAAGTGTACGGCGTCATCATGGCCGGCT
>DAOMOI010000268.1:0-3919 GCA_035444225.1 Aquamicrobium sp.
GCCAGCGCGTCATCGACCTGCTCGGCGAGGTCGGCATCCCGTCGCCGGCCGACCGGCTGGAGAGCTATCCGCATCAGTTCTCCGGCGGCATGAGGCAGCGCGTGGTGATCGCGCTGGCGCTCGCCGCCGAGCCGGAGCTGATCATCGCCGACGAGCCGACCTCGGCGCTCGACGTCTCCGTGCAGGCGCAGATCATCAAGGTGCTCAAGGAGCTGTGCGAGAGCCGGGGCGCGGCCGTCATGCTGGTCACCCACGACATGGGCGTGATCGCCGAGACCGCCGACCGCATGATCGTGATGAACAAGGGCAAGATCGTCGAGACCGGCTCGGTCGGCGACATCATCAAGCGCCCCAAGGAGGCCTACACGATCGGGCTGATCGACGCGATCCCGTCGATCCGCGACGAGACGCGCCGCCATGTCGTGCCGCCTTCGGCCACGCCGATCATGAAGGTGGAAGGGCTGACGCGCGAGTTCGACCTGTCGCGCTCTTTCCTCGACCGGGTGCTGAAGCGTTCGGGCGGCAAGGTGGTGAAGGCGGTGCAGGACGTGTCCTTCGAGATCCGCAAGGGCTCGACCTACGGCCTGGTCGGCGAATCCGGCTCCGGCAAGTCCACCTGCGCGCGCATGCTCGTCGGCCTGATCCCGCCGACCTCCGGCCGCGTGCTGCTCGAGGGCGACGACATCTGGTCCGGCCATGCGGCGTCGAGCAAGCGCCGCCAGCGGGTGCAGATGATCTTCCAGGACCCCTATGCCAGCCTCAATCCGCGCTGGCGCGTCGGCGACATCGTCGCCGAGCCGATCCGGGCGCTCAACCTCGCCGGTTCGAGGGGCGAGGTGCGCGACCGCGTCGCCGACCTTCTGGAGAAGGTCAGGCTCGATCCGATCTCGATGCGCAAGTTCCCGCACGAATTCTCCGGCGGCCAGCGCCAGCGCATCGCCATCGCCCGCGCTTTGTCGAGCCAGCCGGAGTTCATCGTCTGCGACGAGCCGACCTCGGCGCTCGACGTTTCCGTGCAGGCGCAGGTGCTCGACCTGATGCGCGCGCTTCAGGACGAGTACAAGCTGACCTATCTCCTGATCAGCCACAACCTTGCGGTCGTGCGCCAGATGGCCGACGATGTCGGGGTGATGCACAATGGCGTGCTGGTCGAGCAGGGGCCGGTGGACGAGATCTTCGATAGCCCGAAGGTGGACTACACCCGCATGCTGCTCGATTCCGTGCCCGACATCTCCAATGTCGAATAGGTGAAGCGATGGACAGGATCGACGCGGGATGGGTGGACGAGGTTCTCGACTTCTGGTTCGGGAGCCTGACCTATGAGGACTGGTTCACCGGCAGCAAGGAACTGGACGCAACGATCGACGGTCGCTTCCGCGACCTCTACGAGCGGCTGAAGGCCGGCTTCGACGAGCGCAAGGTCAAGGACGCGCGCATGGCGCTCGCCGCCATCCTCGTCTTCGACCAGTTCCCGCGCAACATGTTCCGCGGGCAGGCGGCCGCCTTCGCCACCGACGACCTCGCCGCCGGCATCGCGCGCCTTGCCGTGGAGCGCGACTGGGACCGCGAGGTGGAGCCGCAAGCGCGACCATTCTTCTACATGCCCTTCATGCACTCGGAAATCCTCGCCGATCAGGAGCGGTGCGTCGATCTGTTCCGTGCCATGGGGGCAGGTGAGGGGGGTGGAGGCGAGAGCCTGCGCTACGCCGTCGAGCACCGCGACACCATCGCCCGCTTCGGCCGCTTCCCGCACCGGAACCGGCCGCTGGGACGCGAGAGCACGGCCGACGAGCTCGAATTCATGAAGGAGCACGCCGGCTACGGCCAGTCGTGACGGGTGCGGCGGCGTGGCGCTTGCGCCGGCCGGAATGCAGCCCTAGATCAGATGACAGGCATGAACAGTTCCGGCCGCACATATAGGCATTGCCGGGCATCAGGGGAGGGATCGTCTTGGCCAATTCCGAAACCGGCTCCACCGCCGCCGCGAAGCCGTGGCTCGCCAGCTATCCGGGCGTCGTCAAGCCCGAGATCGGCCCCATCGAGGACAAGTCCCTCGGCGAGATGATGCTGAAGGCCTGCGCCCGGTTCTCCGCGCGGCCCGCCTTCACCTCCATGGGCAAGAGCCTGACCTTCGCCCAGCTCGAGGAAGCCTCGACCCATGTGGCGGCATGGCTTCAGGCGCGCGGACTTCAGAAGGGCGCGCGCGTCGCCATCATGATGCCGAACGTGCTGCAATATCCGGTGGTGCTGATGGCAGTGCTGCGCGCCGGCTACGTCGTCGTCAACGTCAACCCGCTCTACACGCCGCGCGAGCTGGAGCACCAGCTCAAGGATTCCGGCGCGGAAGCCATCTTCATCCTCGAAAACTTCGCCACCACGCTCCAGACCGTGGTGAAGAACACGGCCGTCAAGCACGTCGTCGTCGCCGCGATGGGCGACATGCTGGGTCTCAAGGGCCTGATCGTCAATCTGGTCGTGCGCCGGGTGAAGAAGATGGTGCCTGCATGGTCGCTGCCCGGCCATGTTCCGTTCAAGCAGGTGCTGGCCGAAGGCCGCGCGAAGAGCTTCACGAAAGTCGAGGTCGGGCAGGACGACGTCGCCTTCCTGCAATATACCGGCGGCACGACCGGCGTGTCCAAGGGCGCCACCCTTCTCCACCGCAACATCCTCGCCAATGTCCAGCAGACGGAACAGTGGCTCGAAAGCGCCTATACCAAGCGGCCGAAGCCCGAACGGCAAACCTTCGTCTGCCCGCTGCCGCTCTACCACATCTACGCGCTGACGGTGAACGCGTTCATGGGCATGCGGCTCGGCGCGGAGAACCTGTTGATCGCCAATCCGCGCGACATTCCCGCCTTCGTCAAGGAATTGCAGAAATACCCGATCAACGTCTTCCCGGGTCTGAATACGCTGTTCAACGCGCTGTTGAACAACGAGGATTTCCAGAAGCTCGACTTCAAGCCGCTGTTCCTGACCTTCGGCGGCGGCATGGCCGTGCAGCGCTCGGTCGCCGAACGCTGGCAGAAGCTGACCGGCATCATCATCTCCGAAGGCTACGGCCTGTCGGAGACCTCGCCGGTGGTGACGACAAACCGCTTCGACGCCGAGGAATTCACCGGCACGATCGGCCTGCCCATCCCCTCGACCGAGATCGCCATCCGCGACGAGGACGGCAAGGACGTGGCCCTCGGCGAGGTCGGCGAGATCTGCATCCGCGGGCCGCAGGTGATGGCCGGCTACTGGAACCGGCCGGACGAGACCGCCAAGGTCATGACCGCCGACGGCTTCTTCAAGTCGGGCGACATGGGCTTCATGGACGAGAAGGGCTACGTCAAGATCGTGGACCGCAAGAAGGACATGATCCTGGTTTCCGGCTTCAACGTCTACCCGAACGAGATCGAGGACGTGATCGCCATGCACCCCGGCGTGCTCGAGGTCGCGGCGGTCGGCGTCCCGGACGAGAAGTCGGGCGAGGTGCCGAAGGTGTTCGTGGTCAGGAAGGACCCCAGCCTGACGGAAAAGGAAGTCATCGACTTCTGCCGCGACAAGCTGACCGCCTACAAGCGGCCCAAGCACGTCGAGTTCCGCACCGAGCTGCCCAAAACCAATGTCGGCAAGATCCTGCGCCGCGAGCTGCGCTGAGCGCGGTCACGCGCGGGGCAGGGTGGCCCGGCGTCATCCCGGCCAAGGGCGCGAAGCGCCCGCCGAGCCGGGACCCATCGGCCGCCGGATCGTCAGACACGGCGCGGTCGGCGCGCCGGCGCGCTCGGCCGGGATGACGCGGTCGGAGGCGCCGGCCGGAAAGGAATGCCAGCCATGGAGATGACCACGCCGGCCGTCGTCGCGGAGCGGTTCGAGGCGCAGCGGCGGGCATTCGCGCAGGAGCCGTATCCCGCCTATGAGGCCCGGCTGTCGCGGC
>DAOMOI010000269.1:0-3908 GCA_035444225.1 Aquamicrobium sp.
GTTCGAACAACGTCGCCAGGTGGCTGTCGAGATAGCGCCGGTTGTGCAGGCCGGTCAGCCCGTCCGTCACCGCCATCTCGATGGTCTGGGCGACGGAGGCGCGCAGATGGTCGTTGTAGCGCTTGCGCTTGACCTGGGTGGCGAGGCGCGCCACCAGCTCGTGCTGGTCGATCGGCCGCACCAGATAGTCGTTGACGCCAAGCTCCAGCCCGCGCGCCAGCCGCGCGTCCTCGCCGGCGTCGGCGAGCAGCATGATCGGCGAGAAGCGCGTGCGGTCGAGCGTGCGCAATTGCGAGCACAGCCTGAGCGGGTCGTAGTCCGAGAAGCCGGTGGAGACGATGATGCAGTCATAGTCGCCCTCGGCCGCGTCGAAGAAGGCGGCGTTGGGGTCGGTCATGTGCGACAGCTCGCAGCGGCCGCGCAGCATGCGCGCCACGCGCTCGGCGCTGCCGGCGCGCTCGTCGACCAGAAGCACCTTGGCCTGCCCTTCCGCCGCCGCGCCGCGGCGGCTCAGAAGCTCCTCGATGCCGATGTTGCGCGTGGTGGCGGCGCGCAGGCGCAATTCGTCGGTCAGGGTCTTCAGCCGCACCAGGCTTTTCACCCGCGTCATCAGTTGCAGGTCGTTGACCGGCTTGGTCAGGAAGTCGTCGGCGCCGGCCTCCAGCCCGCGCACCCGGTCGGTGACCTGATCGAGCGCCGTGACCATGACGACCGGGATGTGCTGGGTCGTCGGATCGTTCTTCAGGCGGCGGCAGACCTCGAAGCCGTCCATGTCCGGCATCATCACGTCCAGCAGCACGACATCGACCCTGCCGTTCTCGCAGGCGTCGAGCGCCTCGGCGCCGCTATAGGCCGGGATCGCCTCGAAATACTCGGCGAGCAGCCGGGCTTCGAGCAGCTTCACATTGGCCGGAACGTCATCGACGACGAGGATGCGGGCGGTCATGGCGCGACGAACTCCCAGAAAACCGAAAACGCGGGGAACAGGGCCATCACGCGTCCCCGAGATAGGACTTGATCGTCTCGATGAAGCGCGCCACCGAGATCGGCTTCGAGATATAGGCCTCGCAGCCGCCCTGACGGATACGCTCCTCGTCGCCCTTCATGGCGAAGGCCGTCACCGCAATCACGGGAATCGTGTGCAACTCGTCGTCCTGCTTCAGCCATTTGGTGACCTCCAACCCCGAAACCTCGGGCAGCTGGATGTCCATCAGGATCAGGTCGGGACGGTGGGCGCGGGCGAGGTCGAGCGCCTCCAGCCCGTTGCGGGTGCGCACCGTCTCATAGCCGGAGGCTTCGATCAGGTCGCGGAAGAGCTTCATGTTCAGCTCATTGTCTTCGACGATCATTACCTTTTTCGGCATGTCTTCCCTAACCCCGGCCTGTCCCCCGGCCAAATCCCGGCAGGATTTTTCGCATCCGCCCCCCGGATGCCCCCCGAGGGACACGCCTGCGCGGCCCCTGAAAATCCACGCCTACCCTAGCGCGATTTGATTGACGAATGGCAAACCGCTTGCCCGTCCGGCCCCGTCTGGGCTACAGCCGGGCCATGCGCGCGCCCTCCCCCGTCAGAATGGACACCGACACCGCCGAACAGATCGCCATCGCCGCGCTCGGATTCGTCGCGGCCGATCCGGTCCTCCTGCCGCGCTTCCTCGCCATCAGCGGCATCGAGGCGGAGGCGGTCAGGGCGGCCGCGCGCGAGCCGGGCTTCCTCGCCGGCGTGCTGCAATTCCTGATGGCGCACGAACCGACGCTCGCCGCCTTCTGCGAGGCGAGCGGCGAGAGGCCGCCGCGCATCGCCGCCGCGCTCGCGGCGCTTCCCTTCGGAGACGACCGTTTCGAGGCCTCGACATGACCATCGACCCCGAAACGCTGCGCCAGATCGAGCTTTTGTCGCACGACCGGCGGCCGCTGCTGGTTCTCGACGTCGACGACGTGCTGCTCCATTTCGTCGCGCCGCTGGTGCGCTATTTCGAGCACCATGGCTGCACGCTGAGGCTGGAAACCTTCCGCCTGTTCGGCAACGTCTTCGAGATCGAGTCGGGCGCCGCGCTGGCGAACGAGCGCGTCGCGGCGCTGCTCGACGGCTTCTTCGGCGCGCAGACCGAGTGGCAGACGCCGGTGGAAGGGGCGACGCGCGCGGTCGCGACCATCGCCCGCACGGCCGAGGTGGTGCTGCTCACCGCCATGCCGCACCGCCACCGCGAGACGCGGCGCGTCTTCCTGAACCGGATCGGCCTGCCCTATCCGCTGCTCACCACCGAGATGGCCAAGGGGCCGGCGATCCATCGCCTGCGCGGGGAGACGGGCCGCGCGGTCGCCTTCGTCGACGACATGCCGCACAACCTCGCCTCGGCGCGGACGGCGGTGGCGGACGCCCACCTCTTCCATCTCATCGCCGACAATTCGCTGCGCACGCTCCTGCCGGCGCTGCCGCCGGACACGGCCGTCGCCATGGACTGGCAGGAGGCGGGCGCGGCGATCGAGCGCGCCCTGCGGAGCTGAGCCGGCAGCTTGGCGACCGGCCCGCGATCCGGTAGGATCGCCGCAAGTTCTCCTTCGCACCCACGACGATGACGGCTCTCGCCCACGATCCACGCCATGGCTTCTGCCGTGACTGCCTGACCGCGCAGCGGGGCGCGCGGCAGCGGTGCCAGGCGTGCGGCAGCCCGCGCCTCGTCCGCCATGACGAGCTTTATTCCCTATCGCTCGCCCATATCGACTGCGACGCCTTCTATGCGGCGGTGGAGAAGCGCGACCGGCCGGAGCTGCGCGACAGGCCGCTGATCATCGGCGGGGCGAAGCGCGGCGTCGTCGCCACGGCCTGCTACATCGCCCGCATCCGCGGCGTGCGCTCGGCCATGCCGATGTTCAAGGCGCTGGAAGCCTGCCCCGACGCGGTGGTGCTGAAGCCCGACATGGAGAAATACGTCGCCGTCGGCCGGCAGGTGCGGGCGATGATGCAGGCGCTGACGCCGCTGGTCGAGCCGCTGTCGATCGACGAGGCGTTCCTCGACCTTGCCGGCACCGAGCGGCTGCACGGCAAGCCGCCGGCGATGGTGCTCGCCGGCTTCGCCCAGAGGGTCGAGCGCGAGATCGGCATCACCGCCTCGGTCGGGCTGTCCTACTGCAAGTTCCTCGCCAAGGTGGCGTCGGACCTGGAAAAGCCGCGCGGCTTTTCCGTCATCGGCGAAGGGCAGGCGCTCGCCTTCCTCGCCGACAAGCCGGTGTCGATGATCTGGGGCGTCGGCAAGGCATTCGCGGCGACGCTGGAGCGCGACCGCATCACCACCATCGGCCAGTTGCAGACCATGGAGCGCAATGAGCTGTTGCGCCGCTACGGCACGATGGGTGACAGGCTCTATCACCTGTCGCGCGGGCAGGACGAGCGCCGCGTCAACCCCGACCACGACGCCAAGAGCGTCTCGGCCGAAACCACCTTCGACATCGACATGTCCTCGCTCGCCGATCTGGCGCCGGTGCTGCGGGCGCTGTCGGAGACGGTCTCGGCACGGCTGAAGAAGGCGCAGATCGCCGGCCACACCGTGGTGCTGAAGCTCAAGAGCGCCGATTTCCGCATCCGCACCCGCAACCGCCGGCTGGCCGACGCCACGCGGCTCGCCGACCGCATCTTCGCTACCGGGCTCGACATGTTGCGCAAGGAGGCGGACGGCACGCGCTATCGCCTGCTCGGCATCGGCGTCACCGACCTGACCGACGACGGCCGCGCCGACCCGCCCGACCTGATCGACGAAGCCGCGCGCAAGCGCGCCATGGCCGAAGGCGCCATCGACGCGCTCAGGGCGAAGTTCGGCGGCCGGGCCGTGGAGACGGGATATACGTTCGGGCGGGGGACGAGGGGGAAGAAGGTGAGTGAGTAGTGAGTAGTGAGTAGTGAGTAGTGA
>DAOMOI010000270.1:0-3906 GCA_035444225.1 Aquamicrobium sp.
ACCCGCGACCTCGCCGGGCGCGGCATCGCGCCGGCGACCGAGCTGGAGCGGACCGAGACCGCGCTGGAGCTGGCCGATGCCGCGATCGGCCAGGCCAGGGCCAATCTCACTGTTGCCCGCCTGCCGGCGCGGCAGGACGCGATCCGCGCGGCCGAGGGACAGGTCGAGCGCGCCCGCGCAGCGCTTGCGCAGGCCGAATGGCGGCTCGGCCAGCGCACGGTCACGGCCCCGGCGGCCGGGCGCGTCACCGAGACGATCCGCCATCCCGGCGACATCGCCGGCCCGTCCGCGCCGATCCTGTCGCTGCTGCCCGACGGCGCGATCCGGCTCAAGCTCTATCTGCCGGAGCCGCAATTCTCGTCCGTCGCCATCGGCACGGTGCTCGCTGTCCAGTGCGACGGCTGCCCGCCCGACCTGACGGCGCGCGTGACCTACGCCGCGCCCGAACCCGAATTCACCCCGCCCGTCATCTACTCGCTCGAAACGCGCCAGAAGCTCGTCCACCTGATCGAAGCCCGGCCGGAAGGGGATGATACGGCGCTGAAGCCGGGGCAGATCGTGGATGTCAGAATAGCGAATAGCGAATAGTGAGTAGTGAGTAGCGAGTAGGGATTATGTCCGAGCCCCCAACGATGGCGGAAAGCCTCTTCCCCTATTCGCTACTCGCTATTCCCTATTCGCTCGCTTGCGAAGCGAGCGCACTATGACTGCCATCGACGTCACCGGTCTCGTCAAGCGCTTCGGCGACCGCACCGTCGTCGATCACGTGTCGATGAAGGTCGCGCGGGGCGAGATCGTCGGTTTTCTCGGCCCGAACGGCTCGGGGAAAACGACGACGATCCGCATCATGTGCGGGCTACTCACCCCCGACGAGGGCGAAGGCACGGTGCTCGGCTTCGACCTGAGGAAGGAGGGGCGCAAAATCCGGCGCGAGGTCGGCTACATGACG
Source organism: Aquamicrobium sp. (assembly GCA_035444225.1). Taxonomy (GTDB): domain Bacteria; phylum Pseudomonadota; class Alphaproteobacteria; order Rhizobiales; family Rhizobiaceae; genus Aerobium. Next base: position 950 of record DAOMOI010000270.1, read on the forward strand.
CAGAAATTCTCGTTCTACGAGGACCTGACCATCGCCGAGAACCTCGAATTCGTCGCCCGCCTCTACGAGCTGAAGCCGGTCGGCGCTCATGTCACGCGCACGCTGGAGGACCTCGGGCTGGCCTCGCGGCGCAACCAGCTCGCCGGAACGCTGTCGGGCGGCTGGAAGCAGCGGCTGGCGCTCGCCGCCTGCGTCATGCACAAGCCGAAGCTGTTGCTGCTCGACGAGCCGACCGCCGGCGTCGACCCCAAGGCGCGGCGCGACTTCTGGGACGAGATCCACCACCTCGCCGCCGGCGGGCTGACCGTGCTCGTCTCGACCCACTATATGGACGAGGCCGAACGCTGCCACCGCATCGGCTACATCGCCTATGGCAGGATGCTGGCGACCGGCACCGTTGACGAGGTGATCCGCGACGCCGGCCTGACGACCTTCGTGGTGCGCGGGCCGGACCTGCAGCGTCTCGCCGCCGAGGTGGCGGGGCTTCCCGGCGTCGAGCAGGCCGCGCCCTTCGGCACGACGCTGCATGTCGTCGGCTCGGACCGCGACCGGCTCGCCGCCGCGCTCGCGCCGCTCGAGGCGCGGCCCGGCATCAGCGTCGAGCCGGGCCAGACCAGCCTCGAGGACGTGTTCATCAAGTTCATGGGCGATGCCAAGGACAATATGGGCGGGGACACCGCGTCATGAGCGGCGTCTTCTCCCTTGCCCGGCTGTGGGCGCTGCTCGCCAAGGAATTCATCCAGATGCGGCGCGACCGCATCACCTTCGGCATGATGCTGGGCGTGCCGCTGATCCAGCTCCTGCTGTTCGGCTACGCCATCAACGCCGATCCGCGCCAGCTTCCCGCCGCGCTCGTCGTGACCAGCCAGGACCACTACACCCGCGCCGTGGTCTCGGCGCTCGAAGCCACCGGCTACTACCGCTTCGACCATGTCGCGCAGAGCGCGACGCAAGCGGAATCGCTGATCGCGTCCGGCCGCGTCGCCTTCGTCGTCACGATTCCGTCCGACCTCGCCCGGCGCGTCGACCGGGGCGAGCGGCCGCGCATCCTGATCGAGGCCGACGCCTCCGACCCCTCGGCCTCCAGCGGCGCGATCTCGGCGCTCGGCACGGTGATCAACCGGGCGCTTCTGCGCGAGCAGGGCATCGCCGTGTTGGCCGAACAGGAGCGAGAAAGCCGGCTCGACGTCGTCGTGCACCGCCGCTACAACCCGGAAGGCATCTCGCAATACAACATCGTGCCCGGCCTGCTCGGCGTCATATTGCAGATGACCATGGTGATGATGACCTCGATCGCGCTGACGCGCGAGATCGAGCGCGGCACGATGGAGAACCTGCTCGCCATGCCGTCGAGCCCGTTCGAGATCATGCTGGGCAAGGTGCTGCCGGGGCTCGCCGTCGGCGCGGTGCAGACGGTGGTGGTGCTGGCGGCGGCGCGGCTGCTGTTCGACATCCCCTTCGCCGGCGACCCGCTCACCCTCGTCGCCGCCATCCTCCTCTTCGTGCTCGGGCTGGTGCTGCTCGGCTACCTGATCTCGACCGCCGCGCGCACACAGATGCAGGCGCTGCAGCTCACCTTCTTCTTCTTCCTGCCCTCGATCATGCTGTCGGGCTTCATGTTCCCGTTCCGCGGCATGCCGCAATGGGCGCAATGGATCGGCGAGTTCTTCCCGCTGACGCATTTCCTGCGCGTCGTGCGCGCGGTGATGCTGAAGGGCGCCGGCTTTTCCGACATCGCCTTCGAGGCGTCGATCCTCGTCCTGTTCGTCGCCGTCTATGGCGCGCTGGCGCTCGCCCGCTTCCGCAGCACGCTCGATTGACTACTTCGTACCGTACAGGCGGTCCCCGGCATCGCCGAGGCCCGGCACGATATAGCCCTTTTCGTTCAACCCCTCGTCGATCGAGGCGGTGACGATCGGCACGTCGGGATGGGCGGCGGTGAAGCGGGCGATGCCTTCGGGCGCGGCGAGCAGGCAGACATAGCGCAGATTGGTCGCGCCACGCTCCTTCAGCTTGTCCACGGCCGCGACCGCCGAATTGGCCGTGGCCAGCATCGGGTCGACGACGATGACCAGCCGGTCCTCCAGATCGCTCGGCGCCTTGAAGAAATACTCCACCGCCTCCAGCGTCTCGTGGTCGCGGTAGAGGCCGACATGGGCGACGCGCGCCGCCGGCACCAGGTCGAGCATGCCGTCGAGCAGGCCGTTGCCGGCGCGCAGCACCGAGGCGAAGACCAGCTTCTTGCCTTCCAGCGTCGGCGCCTCGATGGTCTTCATCGGCGTCTCGATCACCCGCGTCGTCAGCGCCAGGTCGCGCGTCACCTCGTAGCAGAGCAGCAGCGAGATCTCGCGCAGCAGCCGGCGGAAGCTCGCCGTCGAGGTCTCCTTGTCGCGCATGATGGTGAGCTTGTGCTGGACCAGCGGATGATCGACGACGGTGACGCCCTGCATGGGATTGCTGCCCTTCTTCACTTTTTCCGGCCGATCCTAGCGGCTCGGCGCGCGCCGGGATACCGTGGCCGCGGCCGCAACCACAGATTTCTGAACCCGTTAACCGGCGCGGCCGATCACCGCGGCATGGGCAATGGCGCAGCCTTGATCAATCGTCTATGGTCCGGCCGGATTTCGCACGGATGATGAGATGTCGGACGAACGCACGACCGCCGCGGGCGGCATGGAAACGGCCTACGGCTTCCGCAAGGTCGCGGAAGGCGAGAAGCAGGGCCTCGTCAACGACGTGTTCCACAAGGTCGCCTCGCGCTACGACCTGATGAACGACCTGATGTCGGGCGGGCTGCATCGCCTCTGGAAGGACGCCATGGTCGCGTGGCTGAACCCGCCGAAGCGGCCGGGCTGGCGCGTGCTCGACGTCGCCGGCGGCACCGGCGACATCGCCTTCCGCATCGTCGAGGCCTCGCACTGCCACGCCCACGCCACCGTGCTCGATATCAACGGCTC
>DAOMOI010000271.1:0-3866 GCA_035444225.1 Aquamicrobium sp.
GGCGCGCCGCGGCAAGCGCGTCGAGCGCGGCATCGAGCGCGGCGAGGATCGCGGCGTCGAGCGCGGCGCGGGCCGCCTCGTCCTCCTCGCCGTCGGGCGTTTCGAGCACGCCGCGCAGGGCGAGCAGCCCGTCGGCCGTGGCGGGGGCGGCGCCGAACTCGTCCTGCAAGCGCCGGGCGAGGCCGGCAAACTCGGAAAGCAGGCGCTCGTTGACCACTGGCGGAGCGGACGGCGCGGTGCGCGACAGCGTCAGCGCAGCCTGCACGTTGCCGCGCGCGAACCGCTTCTGGATCGCCTGGCGCACCGGCTGCTCCAGCCGCTCGAAGCCGGAGGGCAGACGCAGCCGCGCCTCAAGCGTCTTGCCGTTGACCGACTTGACCTCCCACGCGATGGCGGAGCCCGCATGGTCGGCCGCCGCGCGGCCGAACCCGGTCATGCTCTGCAAACCCATCGGCGTCCCCCCTGCCCCGTCTGCGGCCTCTAGAGCAGCGGGCGTTCTGACGAACGCTGTTCCGCTGCCCTAGCTTCGTTTCTCAAGCCGCATTTGTGCGACGCCAGACGATTCCGTCTGGCTGCAAAATGCTCTAGTCGTCCGCCGCCCCGTCGTCCACCACCGCGTCTTCCGCCGCTTCGCTTCCGGCGGCGGCCGCCCGCTCGCGCACGATGCGACGCCAGCGCGCGACGTTCTCGTTGTGCTCCTGAAGCGTGGCGGCGAAGACATGGCCGCCGGTGCCGTCGGCGACGAAATAGAGATCGTCGGTCAGCGACGGGTTGGCCACCGCTTCCAACGAGGCGCGGCCGGGAATGGCGATCGGGCCGGGCGGCAGACCGTCTATCGTGTAGGTGTTGTAGGGCGTCGGCGTGTCGATGTCGGAGCGGTAGATCGGCCGGTCCGCCGGCCTGCCCTCGCCGCCGAAGATGCCGTAGAGGATCGTCGGGTCGGACTGGAGGCGCATGCCCTTGCGCAGCCGGTTGATGAAGACGGAGGCGACGCGCGGGCGCTCGTCGGCGCGGCCGGTCTCCTTCTCGACGATCGAGGCCAGCGTCACGAACTCGTTGATGTCCTTGACCGGCAGGTCGGGCGAGCGGCGCTTCCAGACCTCTTCGACCAGCTCCTTCTGCTGGGCGGCGAGGCGGTCGATCACCTCCCGGCGCTGCATGCCGCGCGTGAAGCGGATGGTGTCGGCGGCGAGCCCGCCTTCGGGCGGCGTCTCCTTCGGCATGTCGCCGTCCAGCTCCTCGGCGGCGGCGATGCGTTTGAACGCCTGCGTCACAGTCAGCCCTTCCGGCACGGTCAGCGAATGGAGGATCGAGCGGCCCGAGACCAGAAGGTCCATGATCTGGTGCATCGAGGCGCCGGCCTTGACCTCGTACTCGCCGGCGCGCAGGCGGCCGTCATTGCCGTGGACGCGCAGGCCGATGCGGAAGATGCGGGCATCGCTGATCATGCCGCGGCGCTCCAGCAGCGTGGCGATCTCGGAGACGCCGGTGTTGGGGCGAATCAGCACCGTGTCGGAAACCGCGAGCGGCCCCGGCCCCTCGAACGCGGTCTTTCCGAACCAGACGGCGACGAAGGCGGCGATGGCCAGCAGCACCACGGTCGACATCAGGAAGTTGAGGAACACGACCACCTGGCTCTTCGAGCGGCGCGAGCGCGCCGGCGGCGGCGTGCCCGCCTGCGGCCGCAGCGCCTCGCTGGCCGTCTTCGGCACAATGGGCTGCGCCTGCTGGCCGCGCGGCGGAGCGCCGGAGCCGTGGTCTGTCGTCTCGTTCGTCATGGCGGGCTCGCACCCCTTCTAAAGCCTGTCGGTTCCGGTTCGAGGGACCGAAGCTAAGCTCGAATATGGCGAAATTGGCGGCGCGCGCGGCGCCGCCTCAATCCTGGAAGCGACGGAACACGAGCGAGGCGTTGGTGCCGCCGAAGCCGAACGAGTTCGACAGCGCGACGTCGATCTTGCGCTGGCGCGCCGTGTTCGGCACGAGGTCGATGGCCGTCTCGCGCTCGGGATTGTCGAGGTTGATGGTCGGCGGCGCGACGTTGTCGCGGATGGCCAGCAGCGAGAAGATCGCCTCGGCCGCGCCGGCGGCCCCGAGCAGGTGGCCGATGGACGACTTGGTCGACGACATCGACACGTTCGACGCCGCCTCGCCGAGCAGGCGCTCGACAGCGCCGAGCTCGATCGTGTCGGCCATGGTCGAGGTGCCGTGGGCGTTGATGTAGTCGACATCCGCCGGCGTCAGGCCGGCGCGCTTCAGCGCCGCCGCCATGCAGCGGAACGCGCCGTCGCCGTCCTCGGACGGGGCGGTGATGTGATAGGCGTCGCCCGACAGGCCGTAGCCGACGACCTCGCCGTAGATCTTCGCGCCGCGCGCCTGCGCATGCTCCAGCGCCTCGAGCACGACGACGCCGGCGCCCTCGCCCATGACGAAGCCGTCGCGGTCGCGGTCATAGGGACGCGAGGCCTTCTGCGGCTCGTCGTTGCGGGCGGTGGACAGCGCCTTGCAGGCGGCGAAGCCGGCCAGCGAAAGTCGCGTGACCGGGGCCTCGGCCCCGCCGGCGACCATGACGTCGGCATCGCCGAACTGGATCAGCCGGGCGGCGTCGCCGATGGCGTGCGCGCCGGTCGAGCAGGCGGTGACGACCGCGTGGTTCGGCCCCTTGAGGCCGTGGCGGATCGAGACGTGCCCGGAAACCAGATTGATGATGTTGCCGGGAATGAAAAAGGGGCTGATGCGGCGCGGCCCCTTTTCCTTGAGGATCATCGTGTTCTCGGCGATGCCGTCGATGCCGCCGATGCCGGAACCGATCAGCACGCCGGAGGCGCACTGTTCCTCATAGGTCGAGGGCTTCCAGCCGGAATCCTCGAGCGCCAGTTCGGCGGCGGCCACACCGTAGATGATGTAGTCGCCGACCTTGCGCTGCTCCTTCGGCTCCATGAACCGGTCGGGGTCGAAGGAAGCCTCGCCGCCGTCGCGCGGAATGACGTGGGCGATCTTGCTGGGGAGGTCGTCGACCTCGAACGTGTCGACGCGCCGCGCCGCGCTCCTGCCGGCGAGCAGCTGCTTCCACGTATGCTCGGCGCCGACGCCGAACGGCGAAAGCAGCCCGATGCCGGTGACGACGACACGTCTCATCGCTTGCACGCCAGTATCGCGATCTGCGGAGAAATCAGGCCGACGCCTTGTCGATGTACTTGACGGCGTCGCCGACCGTCAGGATCGTCTCGGCCGCGTCGTCGGGGATCTCGACGCCGAACTCTTCCTCGAACGCCATGACCAGCTCGACGGTGTCGAGGCTGTCCGCGCCAAGATCGTCGATGAAGCTCGCGCCCTCGGTGACCTTGTCGGCATCGACGCCGAGATGCTCGACAACGATTTTCTTGACGCGTTCTGCGGTGTCGCTCATTTGCAAACCCTCGACTTGGTGTTGGCCGGCAACCCGGCATTTGCGTTGGTCGGTCTTCGTTAGCGGCACGATTGCCGCTAATCAAGCTGAAAGATGGAACCCGCCAGCCGGCGCTGTGAACAGCCGCAGGCGAAATCCCGCCGGGTCAGATCATCGCCATGCCGCCGTTGACGTGCAGGGTCTGGCCGGTGACGTAGCCGGCGCCGTCGGAGGCGAGATAGAGCGCGGCGGCGGCTATGTCGTTGCCTGTCCCCATCTTTTTCATCGGGATCGCGCCCATGATCGCCTCGCGCTGCTTGTCGTTCAGCTTGTCGGTCATGGCCGATTCGATGAAGCCGGGGGCGATGCAGTTGACGGTGACGCCGCGGGTGGCGATTTCCTGCGCCAGCGACTTGGAAAGGCCGATCATGCCGGCCTTGGCGGCGCAGTAGTTCGCCTGCCCCGGATTGCCGGTGACGCC
>DAOMOI010000272.1:0-3865 GCA_035444225.1 Aquamicrobium sp.
CGCGGCCGGCGGCGACCCCAAGGCGCTTTTCGAGATCGGCAACCGCTATGCCGAGGGCCGCGGCGTCGACGCGGACATGGCAAGCGCGGCGAAATGGTACGAGCAGGCGGCGCAGGCCGGCCTCGCCCCGGCGCAATACCGCCTCGGCAGCTTCTACGAGAAGGGCATCGGCGTCGAGCGCGACGTCGCCGCCGCGAAGCGCTGGTACGAGCAGGCGGCCGAGGCCGGCAACGCCAGCGCCATGCACAACCTCGCCGTCCTCAACGCGATGAGCGCGGAAAACGCCCGCGACAACGAGACGGCCGCGCGCTGGTTCATGCGCGCCGCCGAGCTCGGCGTGCGCGACAGCCAGTTCAATCTCGGCATCCTTTCGGCCAAGGGCGTCGGCGTGACCCAGAACCTTCAGGAAGCCTACAAATGGTTCGCGCTCGTCGCCAAGGCCGGCGACAAGGACGCCGCCGACAAGCGCGACGAGGTGGCGCGGGCGCTGCGCCCCGAACAGCTGGAGACCGCGCGCGCCGCCGCCGAGCTGTGGCGCGCCAAGACCCTCGACGCGGAAGCCAACGCCGTCGAGATCCCCGAAAGCTGGGGCGAGAGCCAGGAGACGACGGCCAGCATCGACAAGAGCGCCGATAAGGCCGTCGACATGCGCACGGCCGTCCGCAACATCCAGCAGATCCTGAACAAGAACGGCTACGACGCCGGCGCCGCAGACGGGCTGATGGGCCAGCGGACGAAGACGGCGATTGCCGCCTTCCAGAAGGACAACGGCATGAAGGCGACCGGCGAGGTCGACGAGACGCTGGTGCGGACGCTGCTAGACCGTCGCTGACGGCCCGAAACGGCGAAAGACCGCGCGCCCGCGTTTGACTTCGCGGGCGCATCGTCGCAAGAACGACAGTGCCGTTCCGGCGTGTTTCGCGATGGCGCGGACGGCAACGGGAACGCCAGGTAATCGGGTCTGACGGTGGGCATCTATCTGCCGATCGCTGAAATGTCGGTCAACATCGCCGTGATCCTGGCGATGGGGGCGGCGGTCGGCTTCCTTTCGGGCCTGTTCGGCGTCGGCGGCGGCTTTCTGATCACGCCGCTCCTGATCTTCTACAATATCCCGCCGGCGATCGCCGTCGCCACCGGCGCCAACCAGGTCGTCGCCTCGTCCACCTCAGGCGCGCTCGCCCATTTCAAGAAGGGGACGATCGACTTCAAGCTCGGCACCGTGCTGTTGACGGGCGGCGTGTTCGGCTCGTCGCTCGGCGTGTGGGTGTTCTCGCTGTTGCGCAGCGCCGGCCAGCTCGACCTTTTCGTCTCGCTGCTCTATGTCGCGCTGCTCGGCACGGTCGGCGGCATGATGCTGGTCGAGAGCGTGCGCGCCATCCGCCGCACGGCGAGCGGCGCGCCGCCCTCCCTGAGGCGTCCCGGACAGCACAACTGGGTGCACCGCCTGCCGCTGAAGATGCGCTTCCGCACCTCGAAGCTGTTCGTCAGCGTCATTCCCGTGCTCGGGCTCGGCGCGGTGATCGGCTTCCTCGCCTCGATCATGGGCGTGGGCGGCGGCTTCATCATGGTGCCGGCGCTGATCTATCTGCTGAAAGTGCCCACAAACGTCGTCATCGGCACCTCGCTCTACCAGATCGTCTTCACCGGCGCCTACACCACCATCGTCCACGCCACCACCAACCAGACCGTGGACATCGTGCTCGCCTTCCTGCTGATGGTCGGCGGCGTCGCCGGGGCGCAATACGGGGCCAAGGCCGGCCAGAGGCTGCGCGGCGAGCAACTGCGCGCGCTACTCGCGCTGCTGGTGCTCGCGGTCGCGGCGCGGCTCGGCTTCGACCTGTTCGTGCCGCCGGCCTCGGTCTACTCGCTGTCCTCACTGTCGGGGATATGAGCGATGCCGATCCCTTGCCTCGCCTTCATCGTCCTTCTGCCGGCGCTTCTGGCCGCGGCGGTGGCGCAGGCGCAGGCGCCGGAGACCCCGCCCAACCCCGAGACCATCCAGATCGGGCTTTCGACCGACCGCGTCTACATCACCTCCGACTTCGCCGGCGCGGACCTGACCATCTTCGGCGCGCTCGATTTCGCCGACCCGCTGTTCGCGCGGCAGGGGCGCTACGACGTCATCGTCGTGCTGGAGGGCCCGGCGCGGCCCGTCGTGGTGCGCCGCAAGAGCCGGGTGCTCGGCATGTGGATCAACACCTGGTCTGAAACCTTCGTCAACGTGCCGATGTCCTATTCGGTGGCGACGACGCGGGTGTGGCAGGACATCACCAGCCCCGACAGCTACCGCCAGATGGCGCTCGGCGCCGACAACATCGCGCTGATCCCGCAGAACCGCGCCGGCGACCCGCTGACACTGGCCCAGTTCACCGCCGCGCTGCGCGAGCGCAAGAAGGCCTCCGGCCTCTACAGCGAGCGCGTCGGCGGCGTGCAGTTCCTGTCGCAGAGCCTGTTCCGCGCGACGGTGCCGCTTTCGGCCAACGTGCCGGTGGGCACGCACCGGGCGCGCGCCTTCCTGTTCAAGAACGGCGTCTTCATCAAGGAAAGCTCGGCGCAGCTCGCCATCCTCAAGGCCGGCTTCGAGCAGCGGGTCCACACCATCGCCCAGCAGCACGGCTTCCTCTACGGCCTCGCCGCCGTGGTCATCGCCATCCTCACCGGCTGGGCGGGGAGGCTCGTCTTCCGCAGGGATTGAGGCGAGAGACGGCTCAGCGCACCGGGCGCACGCGGATGGCGTGGATATCGACCGCCCTGCCCCGGCCCTCGACATCGGGGTTGATGGCGATGGTGCCGCCGGTGCCCGGACGGCTCGCCGGCAATTCGATCTCGAACAGATATTCCTCGCGCGCCGCGCCGACGGCATAGCGCTTGCGCCCGCAATCGCCGAGCTCGGCCAGGCTGCAATCGACCGAGATCTGGGTGTCGCCGCCTTCGCGCGCCTCGGCGACGATGTTGAAGACCGCGCGCGTGCCGGCGATGTCCTCCAGCACGCCCTGGCCGATATCGAACAGGACCGGCGCGCCCGATTGGCCGGAAGTGATGCGCATGAAGCGTTCGCCCTCCTCCTCCATCACCTCGGCGCGCGAATCGCCGGGGGCGGAAACGGTGGTCGGGTCGCCGGGCGTGAAGATGTCGACCCAGCCCTCGAGCGCGTCGCTCGCGCCCGACACGGGTGGCCCGCCATTCGCGCCCGTCTGCGCCGGCGTCAGCAGCCGCTCGCCGGTGCCGGAGACCGCCAGCCACCACAGGCCGGCGGCGGCCGCGCCGAGAAGCAGCAGGAAGAGCAGCAGGCCCGCGAGCCGCCACCGCAGGCGCGGAGCGCGGCGACCGCCGCCGCGGCGCTTCGGCGCCTTGGCCCGGCGCTGCGCGCGCGGGCGCCTTTCACCGTCGAGCGTGGGCGCGAAGGCCGGCTCGCCGCGCTCGCGCGATGCCGGCGCGGGACTATCGGGCGCAACCGACGGCGCCGGCTTTTCCGGGGCGACCGACGGCGCAGCGGTCTGCGGCTCGGCCGGGCGGGCGGGAACGAGCTCGGTCTCGATGGCGGCGACGGCGGCCAGAAGCGCCTCGCGCCGGCGCTGGGCGATCGCCTCGGTCATGTTCGGATTGGTCTTGAGGTTGCGGTCGAGCGCGCCGAAGGCCGAGCGATAGACCTTCTCCCGGAACGCCCGGTCGGCCGGGTCGCCCTTGGCGAAGGCGCTTCTTATCGCTTTTTCGATCGAATCCATCGGGCGGCCGCGTCCTGAAACCTCGTCTTGCGCATCGTTAACCGCAGCGGCCCGCGCAATCAATGACACCGGCCAATCATATCGGCAGGGCGGTCGGACCGGGCCGGGAGCCTGCGCGCCTCATCGCGGCCGATCGAGCA
>DAOMOI010000273.1:0-985 GCA_035444225.1 Aquamicrobium sp.
TTCATCGGCATCTCGGAGGCGCAGACGACCAATCTCGCCGTCGTCGCGCCCGGTATCGCCGAGGCGCTGCTCGCCACCGCGCTCGGCCTCGTCGCCGCCATCCCTGCCGTCGTCATCTACAACGTCTTCGCCCGCTCGATTGCCGGCTACCGACTGCTGCTGGCCGACGCCTCGGCGGCGGTGGAGCGGCTGGTCAGCCGCGACATCGACCGCCACGCGATCCCCGGGGAAGAGCCCGTGCTGTCGCGGGCGGCGGAGTAGCGGCCATGGCCGGCAGCCTCAATTCCAGCGCCGAGCGCGACGACCTCGAGGAAAACCACGAGATCAACGTCACGCCGTTCATCGACGTGATGCTGGTGCTGCTCATCATCTTCATGGTGGCGGCGCCGCTGGCGACCGTCGACGTCAATGTCGACCTGCCGACCTCGACGGCCGCGCCGCAGCCGCGCCCCGACGAGCCGCTCTACGTCACGGTCCAGGAGGACCTTTCGGTCTCCGTCGGCAACCAGCCGGTCGCCCATATCGACCTCAGGGAGGCGCTCGACCGCGCCACCGGCGGCGACAAGGAAGCCCGCGTCTTCCTGCGCGCCGACAGGACCGTCGCCTATGGCGACCTGATGAACGTGATGAACCTCCTGCGCATCGCCGGCTATCTCAAGATCGCGCTGGTCGGCCTTGAAGGCGTCTCCGACGGCCCCGTTCCCGCGACCCCGGAGGCGAGCGACGGATGAGCCCGCGCGCGGACATAGCCTGGTCGCGGCAGCTTGCCGGCATTTCGGCCGGGGCGGTGGCGCTGTGGATGTTCGCGGCCACGGTCGTGCTGGCCGCCCACACGGCGGCCGGCTGGTGGATCATGCGCGAGCAGCCCGAGCCGATGGCCGAGGCGGCCGCGCCGGCCGCGATCATGATCGACCTCGCCGAGATGACGATGGCGCCGGCCGCAGTCGAGGAGCAGGTCGCCCCCGATGAGGTCGATGCCGAAGCC
>DAOMOI010000273.1:1062-3859 GCA_035444225.1 Aquamicrobium sp.
CGCGACGCGCTCGCCGAGATCGAGCCGGTGGAGACGGCGGAAGCGGTGGAGCCGGACGAGGTCGAGCCGATCGACCCGGTCGAGGAGATGGTCGCGGCGCTCGACCCGGTCGAGGTGCCTCTGCCGGTCGCCCGGCCCGAGCCGCCCCGCGAGCAGCCCAAGCCGGAAAAGCCGCGCCGCAAGCCCGAGCAGGTGCGCCAGAAGCCGAAGCCCTCCACCCCCTCGACCGAACGGCGGCAGGCACGGGTCGAGACCCCGCGCGAGGCGCCGCGCGCCGCCGCGCGCCAGAACAGCAGCGGCGCGCGGTCGTCGGTGTCGCCGGCGCGCTGGCAGGCGCGGCTGGCCTCGCATCTCGAACGGCGCAAGCGTTATCCGGCGGCGGCGCGGCGGCAGGGCCAGCAGGGCACGGCGCAGGTGCGCTTCACCATCGACGCCTCCGGCAACGTCCAGTCGGTCGCGCTGGTGCGCTCCTCGGGCGTGGCGCTGCTCGACGAGGAAGTGGTGGCGCTGGTGCGCCGCGCCTCGCCGGTGCCAGCCCCGCCCCCCGGCGTCAACCGCACCATCGTCGTCCCGATTCGTTTCAGCATGCGTTGAGACAGGGCCGGCGAGCCGCCGGCCCACCAGCCTGTCCGATGAACGCTGCCGGCGCGGTCCGGAACGTGAGGCAGGATCGCCGGAAAGCAGTCCGGCCGGGTCCGCCGCGCGACGGTCAGGCAACCCGCTTTGCGAAGAAGACACGGTTGAAACCGTCCTCCACACGCCGCGCCACCTCGACATAGCCAAGCCGGGGATAGATCGAAAGATTCTCCGCCATCCTTTCGTTCGTATAGAGATGCACGGAACCGAAGCCGCGCCGCCGCGCCTCGTCTTCGCAGAAACCGATCAGCGCCTTCCCGATGCCCTTTCCGGCCGCGCTCGGCAAGACCGCGACATTCTCCAGAAGGATGTGATCCCCCTCGGGGTAGAACACGATGAAACCTTGGAGAGCGCCTTCATCGTCGGTTGACGCATAGACGGCACCGGCCGCGATCAGCACACGATAATCGGCAACCATCGGCGCGGGCTTCCTGCCGATCGAGGGAACGTAGCGGGCGTAGGCCTCTTCTGCGCAACGCCTTATGGCTTTCTCATCCTTCGCCTCGGCCTTGCGGATCATGTCGCATCCTCCCGGTGCGGCGTCTGTCAGCGCACGGCCCACAGCACCTTGAAGCGGTCGTCGCGGACGGTCTCGCCATGGCGGGCGAAATGCCGCTGGAGCGCGGCCTCGTAGGGCAGCGGCCGGTTGGCGACGAGATAAAGCCGGCCCCCCGGCTTCAGCGCCTTCGATGCGGCGCGGATCATGTCCTCGCCGATGGCGGGCTCGGCGGCGCGGCCGTGATGGAAGGGCGGATTCATGATGACGAGGTCATAATGCCGCTCGACCGGCTCGGCGGCGAGGTCGTGCCAGAACGCACGCACCGGCATGTCCGGCGCCAGCGCTGCCATGTTCGCCTTTGCAGCAGCGCAGGCGGCGAAGCTCGCTTCGAACAGGTCGATCGAGGCGACATCCGGGGCAAGCCGCGCGAGGCTGACCGACAGATAGCCCCAGCCGGCACCGAAATCGGCGGCCACGCCCTTGAGCCCGGCGGGCAGGCTCTGCGCCAGCAAAAGCGAGCCAGCATCGACGCGGTCGTGCGAGAACAGGCCGGGGACGGTGCGGAAGCCGCCTTCGAGGGTGAGCGGCGGGTTGGCTGCGCGCAGGGCATCGACGATGTCGGCGGTTTCCTCGCTGCGACGCAGCCAGAAGACGACGCCGTGATGCTTCGAGGCCCGACCCTGGACATCGCCAAGGCCGGCAAGCCGCCTGGCAAGACTGGCCGCGCCATCGGTCTTGCCGCCGGCGACGACGACGCGGCCGCCCGGCCGCACCCGCTCCAGCGCCTCTGCCACCCATAATTCGTTCCGGCCGCGATGGCGGCCGGCAAGGACGAGCGCGAAATCGTAGCCCTCGCCCTGCGGCTCCGGCTCGACCGCTACGCCGGCGGCATTCAAGGCGAGGAAATCCGGGCGGAAATCCTGCACCGCCGCGATCTTGCCCGCGAAGCCTTGCAGTCGGATGAAGCCCGGCGCGGCATTCAAGAACAGCACGCGCGCGTCAGCGCCCGGCATGTCGAGCAGCCCGGCCTCGAAGGGGTGGAACAGCGTCTTTGTGAAATCGTCGCTCATGGTCGCTCTTTCGGAATCGTTTGCGCTGCCCCTCACCTGCCTGCCGGCATCCTCTCCCCTTAAACGGGGAGAGGAGGAACTGCCGCAACCTCGCCGCTTCCCCTTCTCCCCATTGACGGGGAGAAGGTGCTCGAAGGGCGGATGAGGGCAGCGCAGGCGTGCCGGAAACAAGAACGGCCGTGAAGCCCGCGCCCGTCCGATCATTCATCCGTGGAAAAAATCAGGCGTCGGCGTCTTCCGCCTCTTCGCGCTTCTTCTCGCGGACGATCTCCTTGCCGGTGGCCTGGTCGACGACCTTCATCGACAGGCGCACCTTGCCGCGCTCGTCGAAGCCCATCAGCTTGACCCAGACCTTGTCGCCTTCCTTGACGACGTCGGTGGTCTTCTGGACGCGGTCGGCGGCGAGCTGCGAGATGTGGACGAGGCCGTCCTTGGGGCCGAAGAAGTTGACGAAGGCGCCGAAATCGGCGGTCTTCACCACGGTGCCCTCATAGATCTCGCCGACTTCCGGCTCGGCGACGATGGTGTGAATCCACTTCTTCGCCGCCTCGATCTCCTTGGCGTTGGACGAGGCGATCTTGACCGTGCCGTC
>DAOMOI010000274.1:0-3855 GCA_035444225.1 Aquamicrobium sp.
ATGGCCTCGTCGAGCGCATTGGTGTGCAGCGACTGCGTGCCGCCGAGCGCGGCCGACATCGCCTCGTAGGCGGTGCGGATGACGTTGTTGTAGGGATCCTGCTCCTGAAGCGACACGCCGGAGGTCTGGCAATGGGTGCGCAGCATCAGCGAGGACGGTTTCTTCGGCTCGAACTCCTGCATGATGCGCGTCCACAGCAGCCTGGCTGCGCGCAGCTTGGCGGCTTCCATGAAGAAGTTCATGCCGATGGCGAAGAAGAAGGAGAGCCGCCCGGCGAAGGCGTCGACGTCTAGGCCCTTTTTCAAGGCGGCGCGGACATATTCGCGCCCGTCGGCCAGCGTGAAGGCCAGCTCCTGCACCAGCGTCGCGCCCGCCTCCTGCATGTGATAGCCGGAGATGGAGATGGAGTTGAACTTCGGCATCTCCTTCGCCGTGTACTCGATGATGTCGGCGATGATCCGCATCGAGGGCTCGGGCGGGTAGATGTAGGTGTTGCGGACCATGAACTCCTTCAGGATGTCGTTCTGGATGGTCCCGGAAAGCTGGGCGCGGGGCACGCCCTGCTCCTCGCCGGCGACGATGAAGTTGGCGAGGATCGGGATCACCGCGCCGTTCATGGTCATCGACACGGAGATCTTCTCCAGCGGGATGCCGTCGAACAGGATCTTCATGTCCTCGACCGAGTCGATGGCCACGCCCGCCTTGCCGACATCGCCCTCGACGCGCGGATGGTCCGAATCGTAGCCGCGATGGGTGGCGAGGTCGAAGGCGACCGACACGCCCTGCTGGCCGGCGGCGAGCGCCTTGCGGTAGAAGGCGTTCGAGGCTTCCGCGGTCGAGAAGCCGGCATATTGGCGGATCGTCCACGGCCGGCCGGCATACATGGTCGCGCGCGGCCCGCGCACGAAGGGCGCGACGCCGGGAAGCGAATCGAGATGCCCGACGCCCTCGAGGTCTTCAGCCGTGTAGAGCGGCTTGACCGGAATGCCCTCCGGCGTGTTCCACACCAGCGTCTCGGGGTCGCGCTTGATCTCCTTCTCGGCCAGCGCGCGCCACGTCTCGAGCTTTGGGTCGGTCATCGCGAGGCTCCTGCCTACTCGAATTCGAGGATCAGTTCGTCGACGGCGAGGCTCGCGCCCGGCTCGACGGCGACGCGCTTGACCTTACCGCCCTTTTCGGCGCGCAGCACGTTTTCCATCTTCATCGCCTCGACGGTCGCCAGCGCCTGACCCTCCTGCACCTCGTCGCCCTCGCCGACGGCAATGGACGTGACAACGCCGGGCATCGGGCACAGCAGCATCTTCGAGGTGTCCGGCGGCAGCTTGTCCGGCATCAGCCCGGCGAGCTCGGCGACGCGGGGGTTGCGCACATGCGCCTTGGCGTCGATGCCGCGCCAGCGCAGGCGGAGCGCCGAGTTGACCTGATCGACCTTGACGCCCGCCTTGACGTCGCCGACCGTGAAGCGGGCATGGGTGCGCCCCGGCAGCCAGGAAGACGCGACCGTGACCTCGTGCCCGTCCTCGAAGACGACGACGGTGGCCGAGCCTTCGTCATAGGCCGCGACGGGGAAGGTCTGGCCGGCCAGCGTCACCACCCAGTCGCGGCCGATGGAGCGCGGATGGTTGGCGAGCGTGCCGGAAATCAGCGCCGCGCGCTTCTGGGTGCGCAGGTTGATATAGGCGGCGATTGCCGCGAGCGTGCGCGCCTCCTCCTCGCCGGGCGCGACGCCGGCAAAGCCATTCGGCCATTCCTCGGCGATGAAGGCGGTGGTGAGCCGACCTTCCTTGAAGCGCGGATGCTCCATGACGGCGGAGAGGAAGGGCAGGTTGTGGCCGATGCCCTCGACCTCGAAATCGTCGAGCGCGGCGGACATGGCGGCCACCGCCGCCTCGCGCGTCGGCGCCCAGGCGCAGAGCTTGGCGATCATCGGGTCGTAATACATCGAGATCTCGCCGCCCTCGAACACGCCGGTGTCGTTGCGGATCACGGTGCCGTCTTCCCTCGCGCCCTCCGCCGGCGGGCGGTAGCGCGTCAGCCGGCCGATCGAGGGCAGGAAGTTGCGGTAGGGGTCCTCGGCATAGAGCCGGCTTTCGATGGCCCAGCCGTTCAGCTTGACGTCGGCTTGAGCGATCTTCAGCTTTTCGCCGGCGGCGACGCGGATCATTTCTTCCACCAGGTCGATGCCGGTGATCAACTCCGTCACCGGGTGCTCGACCTGAAGGCGGGTGTTCATCTCGAGGAAGTAGAAGTTGCGGTCGCCGTCGACGATGAACTCGACCGTGCCGGCCGAATGGTAGCCCACGGCCTTCGCAAGGGCGACGGCCTGCTCGCCCATCGCCTTGCGCGTGGCCGCGTCGAGGAAGGGCGAGGGCGCCTCTTCCACCACCTTCTGGTTGCGGCGCTGGATCGAGCATTCGCGCTCGCCGAGATAGATCGTGTTGCCGTGCTTGTCGCCCAGCACCTGAATCTCGATGTGGCGCGGCTGGGTGACGAACTTCTCGATGAAGATGCGGTCGTCGCCGAAGGAGGACTTGGCCTCGTTCTTGGACGACTGGAAGCCCTCGCGGGCCTCGGCGTCGTTCCAGGCGATGCGCATGCCCTTGCCGCCGCCGCCGGCGGAGGCCTTGATCATCACCGGATAGCCGATCGAGGAGGCGATGCGGACGGCCTCGTCCGCGTCTTCGATGAGCCCCATATGGCCGGGCACGGTGGAAACGCCGGCTTCCGCCGCCAGCTTCTTCGAGGTGATCTTGTCGCCCATCGCCTCGATGGCCTTCACCGGCGGGCCGATGAAGGCGACGCCTTCCTTCTCCAGCGCCTCGGCGAACAGCGAGTTCTCCGACAGGAAGCCGTAGCCGGGATGGACCGCGTCGGCGCCGGTCTGGCGGATGGCGTCAAGGATATTGTCGATGACGATATAGGACTGGTTCGACGGCGCCGGGCCGATATGTACCGCTTCGTCCGCCATCTTGACGTGGAGCGCGTCGCGGTCGGCGTCGGAATAGACGGCGACGGTGGCGATGCCGAGCTTCTTCGCCGACTTGATGACCCGGCAGGCGATCTCGCCGCGATTGGCGATGAGGATTTTCTTGAACATCACCCGGTCTCCAGTCCCCATAAGTTCAATCTCTGAATTTCTTTTCATACGGCATGGTCAGAAGCGCCGAGGCCGTGACCACGCCGCCGAAAACGGTGGCGAACGGCACGACGAGCAGCAGCACCGGGATTACCGGATTGGCCGCGTGGGCGACACGCGTGCCCATCCCGCCGAGGTCGAGCCAGATGATGGCGGCGGCGGTGAGCGCGCCGATCAGCGCGCCGCCGGCCGCGTTCAGCGCCATGAAGCGCAGCATCTGCCAGTGGTCCCGGCGGGCCGCTTCCGGCGTCAGCACCGGCTTTTCCATCCTGCCCATCGGCGGTTCCTCACAGCGGAATCGTGTCGTGCTTCTTCCACGGCTGGTCGAGCTTCTTGTTGCGAAGCGCCGCGAATGCGCGGGCAATGCGCCGGCGCGAGGAATGCGGCATGATGACCTCGTCGATGAAGCCGCGCTCGGCCGCCTTGAACGGGTTGGCGAAATTGACCTCGTATTCCTTGGTCCGCGCCGCGATCTTTTCCGCGTCGCCGAGTTCGGAGCGATAGAGGATCTCGGTCGCGCCCTTGGCGCCCATCACCGCGATCTCGGCGGTCGGCCAGGCATAGTTGATGTCGGCGCCGATATGCTTGGAGGCCATGACGTCATAGGCGCCGCCATAGGCCTTGCGCGTGATCAGCGTGACCATGGGAACGGTCGCCTGCGAATAGGCGAAGAGCAGCTTGGCGCCGTGCTTGATGACGCCGCCATATTCCTGCGCCGT
>DAOMOI010000275.1:0-3823 GCA_035444225.1 Aquamicrobium sp.
CGTGAACGGGGAGAAGGGGATTGGCCGCGACGTTTCCGCTTCCCCTTCTCCCCGTGAACAGGGAGAAGGTGCCCGAAGGGCGGATGAGGGGCGGCGCGGGCGGCGCAGAAGACGGCGCATCGGCTTCACCCGCTCTCGTGCCACGTGCGCCCGTCGCGCTCGATCAGCGCGATCGCGCCCGATGGCCCCCATGTGCCGGCGGTATAGCCTTGGGCGGGCTGGCGGCTCTCCTCCCATGCGGCATGGATCGGGTCGATCCAGCCCCACGCGGCCTCGACCTCGTCGCGGCGCATGAACAGCGTCTGGTTGCCGCGCACCACGTCCATGATCAGCCGCTCATAGGCGTCCGGGTTGCGCACGGCGAAGGCGTCGGCGAAGCTCATGTCGAGCGGCACGTGGCGCAGCCGCATGCCGCCGGGGCCGGGGTCCTTGATCATCAGCCACTGCTTGACGCCCTCGTCGGGCTGGAGCCGGATGACGAGCTGGTTGGCCATCACCGTGCCGGTGCTGTCGCCGAAGATCGAGTGCGGCACCGGCTTGAACTGGATGCAGATTTCCGAGACGCGCGCGGCCAGCCGCTTGCCCGTGCGCAGGTAGAACGGCACGCCGGCCCAGCGCCAGTTGGCGATCTCGGCCTTGAGCGCCACGAAGGTCTCGGTGTCGCTGTCGCGGCCAAGCTCCTGGGTATAACCCTTGACCGCGCCGCCGTCGGAGGCGCCGGCCCGGTACTGGCCGCGCACGGTCAGCTTCTGCACCTGTGCCCCCTCGATCGGCCTCAGCGAGCGCAATATCTTCAGCTTCTCGTCGCGCACCGCGTCGGCGTCCATCGACGACGGCGGCTCCATCGCGGTTAGGCACAGAAGCTGGAGCATGTGGTTCTGCACCATGTCGCGCAGCGCGCCGGCCGTGTCGTAATAGGAGAGGCGGTCCTCCAGCCCCACCGTCTCGGCGACGGTGATCTGCACATGGTCGATATGGGCCGAGTTCCACAGCGGCTCGTAGAGCGCATTGGCGAAGCGAAGGACCATGAGATTCTGCACCGTCTCCTTGCCGAGATAGTGGTCGATGCGGAAGATCTGGTTCTCGTCGAAGACGCGCCCGACGGCATCGTTCAGCTTGCGCGCGCTTGTCCGGTCGCGGCCGATCGGCTTCTCGACCACGATGCGCGCGTCCCCGCCGGCAAGGCCGTGTTCCGCCAGATGGGCGGTGATGTCGCCGAACAGCGCCGGCGCCACGGCGAGATAGAACAGGCGCACCGCCCCCCCATTCTCGGGAACCCCGTTGCCCAGCACCGCCGCGAGCGTGTCGAAGCCCTCGCCGCTTTTGGCGTCGACCCGGATGTAGGACAGCCGCGCCAGGAACCGCGTGAGCTCGGCGCCGTCGATGTCCTGCGGCCCGACATGGGCGCGGATCGCGCCGCCCGCGAACTCGCGATAGGCCTCGTCGGAAAGCGCCGAGCGCGAGGCGGCGATGATGCGCGTCGGCTCGGTGAACTGGCCCGCCTTCTGCCGCTGGTAGAGCGCGGGCAGGAGCTTGCGTTCGGAAAGATCGCCGGTGCCGCCGAAGACGACGAGATCGAACGGATCGACGGGAATGGTCTGGCTGGTCATGGCTGTTCCGGGAAGGGCGCTCTGGGAATCGCTGCGGGTGCGTGCCGACAGCCTATCCTTCAACCGATTTAGAGTCATCAGTGAGGCGGTGGCTTCCGGCTTTCGCGCGATCGGGCGGGCGGCTTTTTCCTTGACAGGGCGGGTCGGGCTGGTTTTGTCACCTTATTGAGTTGGCCCATCGTGCTGCGCCACCCGAGGCGCTAGGACGGGCCGACCCCGGACATGGAGCGATTGCTATGGGCACCCCCTTGACCCTCACCGTTGCAGAAGGCGTGGCCTTCATGAACCTGATCGACGGCAAGCCGGCCGACGCGCTGTCGGGGGCGCGCATCGACGTCGCCTCCCCGTCCGACGGCAAGGTCTTCGCCTCGATCCCGGCTTCCGCGGCGGCCGATGTCGATCTGGCGGTGAAGTCGGCCTACAAGGCATTCCATGAGGGGCCGTGGAGCCGGATGCCGGCGGTGGAGCGCGGCCGCTGCCTGACGCGGCTGTTCCATCTCGTGGAAGCGAACGGCGAGGAACTCGCCGCGCTGGAATCCCGCGACACCGGCAAGCCGGCGCGCCAGGGCAAGGCCGACGTCGCCGCCACCATGCGCTATTACGAGTTCTACGGCGGTGCGGCCGACAAGGTTCATGGCGACACCATTCCGTTCCTGGACGGCTATACCGCGCTGACGCTGCGCGAGCCGCACGGCGTCGTCGCCGGCATCATCCCGTGGAACTATCCGATGCAGATCCTCGCCCGCGTCGCCGGTGCGGCGCTCGCCATGGGCAACACGCTGGTGGTCAAGCCGGCCGAGGACGCCTCGCTGACCACGGTGCGCATCGCCCAGCTGGCGCTCGAGGCCGGCATCCCCGAGGGCGTGTTCAACGTCATCACCGGCTATGGCCGCGACGCGGGCGCGGCCCTTTCCGTGCACCCGCTGGTCGATTACGTCACCTTCACCGGCTCGCCGCTGACCGGCACCGCGATCCAGCAGGCGGCCGCCGTCAACAATCGCGGCGTCACCATGGAGCTGGGCGGCAAGTCGCCGCAGATCGTCTTCGCCGATGCCGACCTCGACGCGGCGCTGCCCGTCCTCGTCAACGCCATTATCCAGAATGGCGGCCAGACCTGCTCGGCCGGCAGCCGCGTGCTGGTCGAAAGGCCGGTCTACGAAAGGATCGCGGCCGCGCTGGCCGAGCGCTTCTCCAAGCTGGTCGCCGGCCCGCACGACGCCGATCTCGACCTCGGCCCGTTGATCAACGAGAAGCAGCGCGACCGCGTCGCCGGCATGATCGCGGCGGCGAAAGAGGCGGGCGTTTCCGTGCTCGCCGAAGGCTCCGTCCATGCCGATGCGCCCAAGGGCGGCTATTATCAGGCCCCGGTGCTGTTCGGCTCGGTCGACCCGCAAGCCGTGATCGCGCAGGAGGAGGTGTTCGGCCCGGTGCTGACGCTGTTCCCGTTCGAGGGCGAGGAAGAGGCGGTCAGGCTGGCCAACTCGACCGAGTTCGGCCTCGTCGCCGGCGTGTGGACCCGCGACGGCGCCCGCCAGCACCGCGTCGCCAAGCGCGTGCGCGCCGGCCAGGTCTTCGTCAACGGCTACGGCGCCGGCGGCGGCATCGAACTGCCATTCGGCGGCTTCAAGAAGTCCGGCCACGGCCGCGAGAAGGGTTTCGAGGCCCTCTATGACATGAGCGCGACCAAGACGGTCGTGTTCAACCACCAGTAATCTGGCACCAATAATCCCGGAAAGAGGGCATCATGGCACGTCTCGAAAACAAGGTCGCGATCGTCACCGGCGCGGCGTCGGGCTTCGGCGAGGGCATCGCGAAACGCTTCGCCGAGGAAGGCGCGAAGGTCGTGGTCGCGGACCTGAACGTCAAGGGCGCGGAGCGCGTAGCCCACGCCATCGGCGAGGCGGCTGTCGCCGTCCGCATCGACGTGTCGCAGCGCGCCGAGGTCGAGCAGATGGTCCGGACGGCAATGGACGCCTTCGGCCGCATCGACGTGATGGTCAACAACGCCGGCTACACCCACCGCAACGGCGACATGCTCGCCGTGGAGGAAGACACGTTCGACCTGATCACCGCGGTCAACATGAAGGCGATCTATTATTCAACGCTCGCCGTCGCGCCGATCATGGAAAAGCAGGGCGGCGGCTCGATCATCACCACCGCCTCGACGGCGGGCCTGAGGCCCCGTCCCGGCCTGACCTGGTACAACGCCTCCA
>DAOMOI010000276.1:0-3813 GCA_035444225.1 Aquamicrobium sp.
CCCCTTGCAGCGGCTTCATATCGAACGCCACCAGATAGCGGCCGCCGTTTCGGGCGGTACAGCTGACTTCGGCCGAGTGTTCCTGACCGTCGGCCATGGCGCGTTCGGTGGCCTTATGGTCCGGTGACTGGGTCACGTCATGAATGTGGCGGCCGCGCGCCTGTGCCAGGGTGTGGCCGCTGTGGCGTTCGAAGGCGGCGTTGACCCAGGTGAGGCGGCCGTCGGCGGCGCGCAGCCATGCCGGCATATCGAGCGCGTCGACAAGGCCGGCGAGGTTGGCGTGGTCGCTTTCCAGGCGGCGGTGGCGAAGCTGCAATTCGGCATGGTCGCGTCGCTCCTGCGACAGGGACAGGAAGCGCACCGCGACATGGCCGGGGCCGACGCGCCCCTGCGCCTCGAGCGGCATGCCGCGCGCCGTCTCGACGACGAGGTCGAAGCCGTGGCGCTCGCCGCGCAGGGCCGCGATCGCGCGCTCCAGCGCCGCCGCGCTCGCCGGCGCCAGCCAGCGGCCGAAGGCGAGGAAGGTGGCGCGGTCGTCCGGCACGCTCGCGTCGTCGAGCGTGCCGACGAGGTCGGGCCTGCGGCTGTCGTCGGACCAGACGAGGATGCGCTGGTCGCGCAGATTGAGCAGCGCCTCGGCGCGGTGAAGCGCGGTGTCCAGCTCGGCGACGCGGCCACGGAACTCGGCATTCTCGGCCGCCATGCGGCCGCGCTCGCGGATCAGCAATATCGCCGACAGCATCGCCGCGCCGGTGACGCCGACGAACAGGGCGAGCTGGATCACCTCCATCGTGCCGAAGCCGAGGGGCAGGCTCACATCCGCGCGCGCTATGTCTTGGGCCGCGTCCTGGGCGCGGGCGACCGCCGGCCATATGATGGGCAGGGCGACGGTGGCGAGCGCGAGGGCGGAAAGCCGGGACAGCGGACCGGGCCGGGAACGCGCGCCGCCTCGGCGACGAAAGCCGTCCGCGTCCTGTCGGTCCTGCCCTGCCATGTCCAATGTCCTCTCCGCCGCCAAGGGCGAAACCGCCCAGAAAGGACGCGCCCCATGGTGGCCGGATGAGAGGCCGGCCTGCCGGGGGCGTCGCGAATCACGTCACTCTACCGTGCGGCCGATTCGCCGTGAAGGCGACGCGGACGCAAAAAGGGGGCCGGACGGCTTTCCCGCCCGGCCCCCGATCTAACGCGCGCGATGGTTAACAATCAGTAGCGATAGTGATCCGGCTTGAACGGCCCCTGCGGCGAGATGCCGATATAGGCCGCCTGTTCGCCGCTCAACTCGGTCAGCTTTGCGCCGACCTTGGCCAGATGCAGCCGCGCCACCTTCTCGTCGAGGTGCTTGGGCAGGACGTAGACCTCGTTGGCGTACTCGCCGCCCTTGGTGAAGAGCTCGATCTGGGCCAGCACCTGGTTGGTGAAGGAGGCCGACATGACGAAGGAGGGATGGCCGGTGGCGTTGCCGAGATTGAGCAGCCGCCCTTCGGACAGAAGGATGATGCGCTTGCCGTCGGAGAACTCGATCAGGTCGACCTGCGGCTTGACGTTGATCCATTTCAGGTTGCGCAGCGCCTCGACCTGAATCTCGTTGTCGAAATGGCCGATATTGCCGACGATGGCCATGTCCTTCATCGCCCGCATGTGGTCGAGGGTGATGACGTCCTTGTTGCCGGTCGTGGTGATGACGATATCGGCGGACGGCGCGGCGTCGTCGAGGGGGACCCCCTCGAAGCCGTCCATCGCCGCCTGAAGGGCGCAGATGGGATCGACCTCGGTGACCTTGACGCGGGCGCCGGCGCCGGCGAGCGAGGCGGCCGAGCCCTTGCCGACGTCGCCATAGCCGCAGACGATCGCGACCTTGCCGGCCATCATCGTGTCGGTGGCGCGGCGGATGCCGTCGACCAGCGATTCCTTGCAGCCATACTTGTTGTCGAATTTCGACTTGGTGACCGAGTCGTTGACGTTGATCGCCGGGAAGGGAAGCAGCCCCTTCTTCTGGAGCTGGTAGAGCCGGTTGACGCCGGTGGTGGTCTCTTCCGAGACGCCGCGGATCGCCGTGCGCTGCCGAGTGAAGAAGCCGGGGGTCGCGGCCATGCGTTTCCTGATCTGGGCGAAGAGGATTTCCTCCTCTTCATTGCCGGGCTTGGACAGCACGTCCTCGCCGGCTTCGGCGCGCGCGCCGATCAGGATGTACATGGTGGCGTCGCCGCCATCGTCGAGGATCATGTTAGACGGCTCGCCGTCCGGCCACTGAAAGATGCGGTCGGTGTATTCCCAGTACTCGGTCAGCGTCTCGCCCTTGACCGCGAAGACCGGCGTGCCGGAGGCGGCGATGGCCGCGGCCGCATGGTCCTGGGTGGAGAAGATGTTGCAGGAGGCCCAGCGCACCTCGGCGCCCAGCGCCGCAAGCGTCTCGATCAGCACCGCGGTCTGGATCGTCATGTGCAGGGAGCCGCTGATGCGCGCGCCCTTCAGCGGCTTCGACGCGCCGAATTCCTCACGGCAGGCCATCAGGCCCGGCATCTCGGTCTGCGCGATCTCGATCTCCTTGCGGCCCCAGTCGGCCAGGCCGATATCCGCGACCTTGAAATCCTGCCCACTCATCCATTCGCTCCGGTTCGGTGAAACAACCATGCCGCGTCGGCGCCCCCGATGAGGAAGGCGGCGCACGGCCCATCCTGCCCGCCGACTAGCAGAAAAGCGGCCTTGCGGCAATCCGACATAAAGAAATGTTTATGTGATTGTACGGGAAGTCAGGCTTCCTCGCCGAAGCGCGAGGCGACCAGCTCCTCCAGCGCCGCCATCAGCGCCGCGGCCTGGCGGCCGCGCGCGGTGACGCGGATCGCGCAGCCGGGGCTGGCGGCCAGCATCATCAGGCCCATGATCGAGGTGCCGCCGACGCTCAACCCGTCCTTCTCGACCTCGACGGTGGCGTCGTAGCCGCCGACGAGCTGGACGAACTTGGCCGAGGCGCGCGCATGCAGCCCGCGCTTGTTGACGATCAGCAGCTCCCTGCTGACAGGCTGCCCGGGTTCGCTCATTTGCCGCTGAGGACCTGGCTGGCGACGTTGATGTATTTGCGCCCGGCCGTCTGCGCCTCCTGCAGGGCGGCGGCCATGTCGCCGCCGGTGCGCACGCTGGTCAGCTTGATCAGCATCGGCAGGTTGACGCCGGCGATGACCTCGACGCTGCCGGCGCGCATCACCGAGATGGCGAGGTTGGACGGCGTGCCGCCGAACATGTCGGTCAGGATGATGACGCCGGCGCCGGTGTCGACACGCGCGACCGCCTCGACGATATCGGCGCGGCGGCGCTCCATGTCGTCGTCGGCGCCGATGCAGACGGTCTCGAAATTCTCCTGCGGGCCGACGACATGCTCGACGGCGAGGCGGAATTCATCGGCCAGATGGCCATGGGTGACGAGGACGACCCCGATCATGCCGCGCACCGCGGTTTCAGGCGCGCCCGCGCCCCGACGGCGGGCATTGCGGGAAAGGGTCCCGCCGCGGGATCGCATATCGTTTCCTCAAGACCGGCCAACAGCTGCTCCCCGTCAATACGCGCCCGCAACGACCCCTCGCGACCGGGCCAGTCGCGGCGCCGGGCGCGGGACGGCTATCTTGTCAGCGGCCCGGCCAATAACAAGCCCCAAAATGCCCGCCGACGAACCAAATTGCCGCAGTTTCGGGCAGGAACGGTCAGGAAGGGGTGCTGTCGGCCCGCTCGAGCCAGGCGCACAGCGCACGCGCGCCGCCCTCGATCTCGTGCTCAGGAAGGTCAAGCCGTGGCAGGCGGATGCCGGGAAGCGGCTCGTCG
>DAOMOI010000277.1:0-3805 GCA_035444225.1 Aquamicrobium sp.
ACCGCGAATAGCCGGTGACGGCCCCGACCAGCGTCCCTGCCGCGACGCCTGCGCCGAAGCCGATGGCGACGCGCGTCAGCGTGGCCGCCGCATGGTGCTGCAACGCGCCGCCCTCAGCCAGTTGCAGGAAGGTTTCCCAGATGACGGAGGGCGGCGGCACCAGCCGCCCGGTGGACCAGCCGAGCCGGACGGCGAGCTCCCAGCCGACGGCGGCAAGCACCGGCAGGAGAAGCCCCAGCGCCGGACCCGCGAGCGTCCCCTTGAGGCGATCGGGCAGGGCGGTGGGTCGCCCGCGCCCGAACTGCGCCGTCTCGCCGGCTATGCTGCTTTCCACGATGGCCATTGGACGCTCCTCCTCCGGCGCCGCCCTTCCGCCGGGCGGCACGTCAATTCAGGTCGGCTCGCGCAGGATCAGTTCGTGACCTGCACGTGGCCTTCCGCGATGAGGTCGTCGAGGACCTGCCGCACGTCGACGCCGGCATCGACGATGCCCGCCTTCTGCAGGACGAGGCCCGCCTCGAGGATCGAGTTGCGCTGGGCCTCGCCGATCACGCCGTTGCTCAGATCCGTGCGCTCATTAAGCTGCTTGTCGGCGACGGCCTCGGGCAGGCCGGTCGCGGCGATGAAGCTCGCCTTGACCTCGTCGGGACGATCGAGCGCGTATTTGCGCGCGTTCTCGTAGACGGCGAGCACCCGCTTCACGAGATCGGGATGGCTCTCCAGGAATTCCTCGCGGGTGCTCAGTATGCCGTAGGTGTTGGCGTCGGCGTCGCGGTGGAAGAGGCGCGCGCCGTCGTTCAGCTCGACATTGGCCATCATCGGGTCGAGGCCGGCCCAGGCGTCGACATCGCCGCGAACCAGCGCGGTGGCGCCGTCGGGATGCTGAAGCAGCACGGGCGTGATGTCCTGCTCGGTCAGCCCGGCGCCCTGGAGCGCGCGGACGAGGAAGATGTGCGGGTCCGTGCCGCGGGTGACGGCGACGGTCTTGCCCTTCAGGTCGGCGACGGTCTCGATGCCGCTGTCCTTGCCGGCGACCAGCGCCGTCCATTCGGGCTTGGAATAGACGTAGACCGACTTGATGGGATTGCCGTTGATCTTGCTGACGAGGGCGGCGGCGCCCGCGCTCGATCCGAAGTCGATCGAGCCGGCATTGAGGAATTCGAGCGCCTTATTCGAGCCCAGCGACTGCACCCACGTGACCGCGATGCCGTCCTTGGCGAACTCCTCCTCGAGCCAGCCCTTGTCCTTGAGCAGCATCGAGACGGGGTTGTAGGTCGCCCAGTCGATGGTGATGGCGTCGGGCTTGTCGGCGGCGAATGACACGGCCGGGGCGAGGAGGCCGAGCGAGAGCGCAAGGCCGAGGACGAGACGACGCGACGGAAACTTCATGGCAGTTCTCCCCATTGGCCGGACGCGGCAGCGCCGGCGTTGATCGAGACGGACCAGCGGTCCGCCGTCAGCTCGCGGGAGATTTTTCGGCCCCGCGCTTTAGCTGCATTTGTTAAGCGCCCGCAAGCTGCATGCTCAAATCGGCGCTTCCTCCGATTTATAGAACGGCCCCGGTGCCGTGAAACCGGAAGGGTTTGCGTTCTTGCGGCGAAACCCGGAAAAAAATACCAGCCCATCCGGTGGGCGCGGTGTTTCTGCGACGGCGCGCGCATCGTTAAAACTGGATTAAAATTGACCGATTGCATGTGGTCTGATTGTTCAAGGTTCCCGCTTAAGCTCCCGAGGACGACAGGTGCGAGTTGATCATCCAGATGGACCCATTGTTCGGCCTCGACCAGCAGACCATGTTCAAGGTGAACGCCCTGCTGCTGATCGTGTTCGCGGTCGGGTTCACATTCGCGGGGTTCGTGCACAAGGACCGTCGCTACTGGCGTTGCCTCATCGCCTCGAACGTGATCTTCGCCGTCGCCTTCGTCATCTTCTCACGCGAGATCAACGGGACGCCGGAAGCCCTGCTTTTGCCGAATGCCCTTCTGGTCATCGGCCTGGGGTTAAGATGGCGGGCGATCAGGAGCTTCTTCGGGCACCGCTCCTCTTCGGCATGGTTCGTCGCGCTGAGCCTGGTCATCGCGCTCGGCCTTCTGCTGTCGCCCGTTCTCGGCAAGGGCCTGGTCTTCGGCCTGACCAACGCGATCATCGCGGCGCAGATCGTCGCGATCATGGTGGCGCTGGCCCTTGAACGGGAACGGCTTCCTTCGCGATGGGGGCTGATATTCGCCTATGGCGCGGTCGCCGCCTCGTCCGTGCTGCGCGTCGTCCAGGGCTTCCTCCTCGAACGGGGAATGGACAGCCTGCTGCCGGCGGACATCTTCCTCGACCTCAACCTGATCGCCGCCGTCGTCCACATCAGCGCCAGCGGCGCGTTCTCGCTGTCCCTGGCCTATGAGCGCAGCGTCGCCGGGCTGCGCGAGATCGCGCTGCGCGACCCCCTGACCGGCCTCTACAACCGCCGCAGCCTTCAGGCGATGGCCGAGCTCGTCAAGCGGCATGACGCGCGGCAGGGCGCCACGCTGGTGCTCCTCGACATCGACCACTTCAAGAGCGTCAACGACGATCACGGGCATGCCGCCGGCGACGAGGCGATAAAGCGCTGCGCCGAGCTGATCCGCCGCACGTTCCGGGACGACGATTTCATCGCCCGCATCGGCGGCGAGGAATTCGTCGTCCTGCTGCCGGGAAAGGACGTGAACCATGCCTGCCGCCTCGCCGAGAAGCTGCGCACGGCGATGGAGGCCGAACCCCTGATCTTCCACGGAAAAAGCATCAGGATCACCGCCAGCTTCGGCATCAGCCATGGCATGGTGGATGCGCGCACCTTTCCGCAGCTGCTGGAACGGGCGGACAAATGCCTTTATCGGGCGAAAACCGCCGGCCGCAACCGGATCGTGGTCGAAGGCGGGACCGGCGGAAGCAATCCCGGACAGCCCGCTGCGCCACGAACCACGGCACGCCGCTCCCGCATATCGGTCTGACCGCCATACGCCCTCCTTGGGGGACGGAGCTCCCTCCCAATCCTTCCGATGTCGCGTTTGCGGGGCTGACCTGCTATTTCGATGAATCGACGCCGCCCGAGGGGGCGCCCTTCTGCATGCTGGAAAAATCGAGCCGTTATGGAACTGATCGTCCTCCTCGCTCTCGTCGCCGGCGGCATCGCCATCCGCAAGCAGGGCCAGCGCCTGAGGGCGCTGGAGCAGGAGCTGGCGTCGTTCCGAATGCGGCTGGCCGGCGGCGAGCCTGTCGCCGAGGCGCTTGGTCCGCTCGATCAGCCGGCCGAGCTGCCGGCTCACGAAGCTGCGGATGAACCCGTCGAGGCGGAGGAGCAGGCCGCCGCGCCGGGACCATGGGCGCAGGCGGCCATGTCCGCCACGGATGAGCCCGACCGGATCGAGGAACCACCGGCATCGGAGCCGGCCCCGAAGCAAGCCAGGCCCCCTCGGCGCGACCTCGAGACGGCGCTCGGCACCCGCTGGACGGTGTGGGTCGGCGGGCTGGCGCTGGCGCTCGGCGGCGTCTTCCTCGTGCGCTATTCCATCGAGGCCGGCGTCTTCGGCCCACGCGTGCGGCTCGCCGCCGCGGCGCTGTTCGGCGTAATTCTCGCCGCCGCCGGCGAGCTGGCGCGTCGGCGCGGCTTTCGCGCGCCCGTCGGCGGCGTCAACGGCGCCTACGTGCCGGCGATCCTCACCGCCGCCGCCACCTTCACCCTGTTCTCGACGATCTTTGCCGCCCACGCCCTTTACGGCTTCATCGGCGCGGGCGTCGACTTCGGCCTGCTGGCGTTCATCGCGCTCGGCACGAT
>DAOMOI010000278.1:0-1400 GCA_035444225.1 Aquamicrobium sp.
CTCGAAACGCCGCTTCATTTCCGCTCGTGCAAGAATGCTCAAAACCCGTCGCCTTGTAGGCAGGCCCTGTGGCTGCGTTGGTCGTCCCCGGAGCTGAAAGCCGGGCTTTTGCGAAAGCCCGAATATCGTCCCCAATGGTTAATCCCTGCTTATTGACCGACGAATGCGTCCCGACCGTGGCAAGATCATGACGCGTCCACGAAGCAAAACTATAGGGTAAACGAAACCATAAGGACAGGACCGGGGCTTACGAAGCCGGCCTTTCTCCACGCAGATGTTCGGGGTCGATGCCCATTTCCTTCAACTTGCGGTAGAGAGTCGAGCGTCCGATGCCCAGCCGCCGCGCCACCTCGCTCATCTGGCCGTTGTAGTGGTCGATGGCGAGGCGAATCATCTCGCCCTCGACCTCGGCGAGCGCGCGCACCTCCCCTCCGGCATCGAGCGCCCGCAGCAAGCCCCCCTGGGCGACATTGGCGACGTGGATCGGGCCGGCCGGCCGCGCTTCCTCCACGGCGAAAGGCGCGACGGGAAGCGGGTCGGCTTCCGGTTCCCTCCCGCTTCCGGCGGCGATCTGGGGAAACTCGGCTTCCGTCAGCATCTCGCCCTCGGCCAGCACCACGGCGCGGAAGATGGCATTCTCGAGCTGGCGGATGTTGCCCGGCCAGTCATAGGCTTCGAGCAGGGCGAGCGCGCCGGGCGAAATGTCCTTGACCCGCGGGCCGCCGGCAGCGGCGGCAGCGCGTGCGATGAAGTGACGCACCAGCCCGGCTATGTCCTCGCGCCGCGCCCTGAGCGGCGGGACGCGGATCGGAAAGACGTTGAGGCGATAATAGAGGTCCTCGCGAAAAAGCCCCTCGGCGACGCGGCCGGCGAGGTCGCGATGCGTGGCCGAGATCAGCCTGATGTCGACCTTGACCGTGGCGCGCGCGCCGACCGGATCGACCTCGCCCTCCTGCACCGCGCGCAGCAGCTTGACCTGCACGTCGAGCGGCAGGTCGCCGATCTCGTCGAGGAACAGCGTGCCGCCGTCGGCCTCGACGAACTTGCCGACGTGGCGGTCGCTCGCGCCGGTGAAGGAGCCCTTCTCGTGGCCGAACAGGATGCTTTCGACCAGGTTCTCCGGGATCGCGCCGCAATTGACCGTGACGAAGGGTTTTCCCGCGCGGCTGCCCATCGCCTGGATGGCGCGCGCGATCACTTCCTTGCCGGCCCCCGATTCGCCCTCGATCAGGATCGGGATGTCTGAAGCGGCCGCCTTGCGGGCCAGCGCGACCACGCGCTGCATCGCCGGATTGCCGGTCGCGAAGCCGGACGGCGCCCGCCGCGCGCCGGTCGCAGCCGCTGCCTCCCCTTCGCTCGCGTCCCCCTCACTCGCCTCCCCCTCACGCGCCTTGAGTGCG
>DAOMOI010000278.1:1410-3769 GCA_035444225.1 Aquamicrobium sp.
ATATTTCAGCGCGTTGGCGAGCGCGGCGAGAAGCCGCTCCGGCGCGGTCGGCTTGACGACGAAGTCGAACGCGCCGGCGCGCATCGCCCGCACGGCGACGTCGATGCTGCCGCGCGCCGTCTGGACGACGGCCGGCAAATCGACCCCGCGCCCGCGCAGGCGCGAAAGCAGCTCCAGCCCGTCCATGCCGGGCATCATCACGTCGAGCACGAGCGCGCGGATCGCCTCGCCCCGCGCGCCCTCCAGCAGCCCGAGCGCGGCCTCGCCGCCTTCGACGCAAACCGGTTGGTAACCGCCTTTGGCGATCGCCGCCTCGGCGAGACGGCGCTGGACGGGATCGTCATCGACGATGAGGACGTGGCATGGCATGGATGTTTTGCAGAATCCCGTTAAGCTGGCGGCGAACATGGTTCAACATGGCACACACCGCTGAACGACCGCTCAACAAAGCCGGTAAACGGACGCTTGCGGCATTGCCTCAAAATCGAATGAACACGCGAGACCCCCGACATGCCGACCCGTGACCGAGATTTTCCCTTCCTTCCCGCGCGCGCCGCCGCCGGGGAGCAGGCCGCGCGCGAGGCCGCGCCGGACGCCCTGCCGGAATGGAACCTCGCCGACCTCTATGCCGCCATGGATGCGCCCGAGCTCGTCCGCGACCTCGACCGCGTCGCCGCCGACGCCATCACCTTCGAGAGCGAGTGGAAGGGACGGCTGGAGGAGGCCGCCCGCGAGCCCGCCTCCGGCGATCTCGGCCGCGCGCTGCGCGCCTATGAGTCGATCGAGGAACTGATGGGGCGCATCGGCTCCTATGCCGGGTTGCTCTATGCCGGCGACACCTCGAACCCCGTCCATGCCAAGTTCTACGGCGACGTGCAGCAGAAGCTCACCGACGCCAGCGCCCACATCCTGTTCTTCACGCTGGAACTGAACCGCATCGACGATGCGCTGGTCGATGCCGCGCTCGACGCCGATCCCGTCTTCGGCCGCTACCGGCCGTGGGTGGTCGATCTGAGGAAGGACAAGCCGTTCCAGCTCGAGGAGCGGGTCGAGCAGCTCTTCCATGAAAAGTCCGTCACCGGCCGCGCCGCCTGGAACCGGCTGTTCGACGAGACGATGACGGCGCTGCGCTTCGATGTCGGGGCTGAGAGGCTGGCGCTGGAGCCGACGCTGAACGGCTTGCAGGACGCCGACCCCACTGTCCGCCAGCGCGCGGCCGAGGCGCTTGCCAAAACCTTCCGCGAGAACCTGCGCACCTTCACCCTGATCACCAACACGCTGGCCAAGGACAAGGAGATCTCCGACCGCTGGCGCGGCTTTTCCGACATCGCCGATTCACGCCACCTCGCCAACCGCGTCGAGCGCGAGATGGTCGATGCGCTCGCCGCCGCGGTCAAGGCCGCCTGCCCGCGCCTGTCGCACCGCTACTACGCGATGAAGGCGAAGTGGCTCGGCATGGAGCGGATGAACCACTGGGACCGCAACGCGCCGCTGCCGGAAACGCCGAAGGCGCGGATCGGCTGGAACGAGGCGCGCGAGACCGTGCTTTCGGCCTATCGCGACTTCGACCCGCGCATGGCCAACATCGCCAACCGCTTCTTCGAGCGCGACTGGATCGACGCGCCGGTGCGGCCGGGCAAGTCGCCCGGCGCCTTCGCCCACCCGACCGTGCCCTCGGTCCATCCCTACGTGCTGCTCAACTATCAGGGCCGGCCGCGCGACGTGATGACGCTGGCGCACGAATTGGGCCACGGCGTCCACCAGGTGCTGGCCGGCCCGCAAGGGGCGCTGATGGCCTCGACGCCGCTGACGCTGGCCGAGACGGCCTCCGTCTTCGGCGAGATGCTGACCTTCCGCTCGCTGCTCGACCGCACCGACGACAAGCGCGAGCGCAAGGCCATGCTGGCGCAGAAGGTCGAGGACATGATCAACACGGTGGTGCGCCAGATCGCCTTCTACGAGTTCGAGCGCAAGGTCCATACCGAGCGTCGCAACGGCGAACTGACCGCCGAGCGCCTCGGCGAATTGTGGCTTTCCGTGCAGGGCGACAGCCTCGGCCCCGCGATCGCGCTGCGCGAGGGCTACGAGACCTTCTGGACCTATATCCCGCATTTCATCCACTCGCCGTTCTACGTCTACGCCTATGCGTTCGGCGACTGCCTGGTGAACTCGCTCTACGCCGTCTACCAGCAGGCCGATTCCGGCTTCCAGGACCGCTATTTCGCCATGCTGGAAGCGGGCGGCACCAAGCACCATTCCGAGCTTCTCGCCCCCTTCGGCCTCGACGCCTCCGATCCGGAATTCTGGGGCAAGGGTCTTTCGGTGATCGAAGGGCTGATCGACGAGCTGGAGGAGATGG
>DAOMOI010000279.1:0-3737 GCA_035444225.1 Aquamicrobium sp.
GAAGGCGACGTCGTGTTCCAGCCGGGGCTGAACGAGGAGCTTGCGGCGACCGCCTGTTGGGGCACCCAGCAGACCGAGATGATGGGCGACGGCAGGCATGACGGCGTCTTCGCGCTCTGGTACGGCAAGGGGCCGGGCGTCGACCGCACCGGCGACGTCTTCCGCCACGCCAACCTCGCCGGCTCGTCGAAGCATGGCGGCGTGCTGGCGCTGATGGGCGACGACCACACGGCCGAATCATCGACCAACGCGCACGCCACTGAATTCGCCTTCGTCGACGCGATGATGCCGGTCTTCAACCCGGCCGGCGTGCAGGAGCTGATCGACTACGGGCTCTACGGCTACGCGCTGTCGCGGTTCTCCGGCACCTGGGTCGCGATCAAGTGCGTCAAGGACAACATCGAATCGACGGCCTCGGTCGATGTCTCGCTCGACCGACTGAACATCGTCCTGCCCGAGTTCGCGATGCCGCCCGGCGGGCTGAACATCCGCCACGAGCTCGACCAGTTCGCGCAGGAGAAGCGCCTGCACGACTTCAAGCGCGCGGCGGCCGCCGCCTTCATCAAGGCGAACGGGCTGAACCGCATCGTCTATTCGGGCGGGCCGAACGCCAAGCTCGGCATCGCCACCATCGGCAAGAGCTATCTCGACGTGCGCCAGGCGCTCGACGACATCGGCGTCGGCGAGGAGGAGGCGAACCGGCTCGGCATCCGCCTGTTCAAGATCGCCTGCCCGTGGCCGCTCGACTACGAGCACGTCGCCGAATTCGCGCGCGGGCTGGAAACCATCGTCGTCGTCGAGGAGAAGCGGTCGCTGATCGAGACCCAGCTGCGCGAGGCGCTCTACGACCGGCCCGACCGGCCGCTGATCGTCGGCAAGAAGGACGAGCGCGGCGACGGCCTGTTCCAGGCGGCGGGCGCCCTCGACCCCAACGACATCGCCATCGCGCTCGGCGAGCGCATCGTGAGGACCATCGGTCCCTCGGAGGAGATTTCCGCGCGCGTTTCGCGGCTGAAGCAGTTCCAGGCGATGCTGGCCGACACGAAGGACGTGGCGGTGCGCATGCCCTATTTCTGCTCGGGCTGCCCGCACAATTCCTCGACCAGGGTGCCGGAAGGCTCGATTGCCGGGGCGGGAATCGGCTGCCACTTCATGGCGCTGTGGATGGGGCGCTCGACGGTGGGCTTCACCGCCATGGGCGGCGAGGGCGCGCAATGGGTGGGGCAGGCGCCCTTCACCAGCCGCGGCCACATGTTCCAGAACCTCGGCGACGGCACCTACAACCATTCCGGCTCGCTGGCGCTGCGCTTCGCGCTCGCGGCAGGCGTCAACGTCACCTACAAGATCCTCTACAACGACGCGGTCGCCATGACCGGCGGCCAGCCGCACGAGGGCGGGCTGACCGTGGACATGATCGCGGCGCAGGTGCGCGCCGAGGGCGTCGAGCGCATCGCCATCGTCACCGACGAGCCGGAGAAATACGCCGGCAAGGTGTCGTTCCCGACCGGCGCGACCATCCACCACCGGCGCGAGCTGGACGCCGTGCAGCGCGAGCTGCGCGAGATTCCGGGCGTCACGGTGCTGATCTACGACCAGACCTGCGCGGCGGAGAAAAGGCGGCGGCGCAAGCGCGGCACCTTCCCCGATCCCGACCGTCGCGTCTTCATCAACGAGCTGGTGTGCGAGGGCTGCGGCGATTGCGGCGTGGTCTCCAACTGCGTCTCGGTGCAGCCGGTCGAGACCGAGTTCGGCCGCAAGCGGCGCATCGACCAGTCGTCCTGCAACAAGGATTTCTCCTGCGTCGAGGGGTTCTGCCCGTCCTTCGTCACGGTCCATGGCGGCAGGATCCGCAAGGCGCAAGGCATCTCCGGCGCCGCCGATCCGCTCGAGGGCGTGCCCGAGCCGGCGGCCTTCCCGCTCGGCGGCAACGGCTGGTCGGCGATCATCGACGGCATCGGCGGCACCGGCGTCGTCACCATCGGCGCGGTGCTCGGCATGGCGGCCCACCTCGAGGGCAAGGGCTGCGGCATGATCGACATGGCCGGCCTCGCCCAGAAGGGCGGGGCGGTGTTCTCGCATCTGCGCGTGGCGGCGACGCCGCAGGACATCAACGCCATCCGCGTCTCGGCCGGCAAGGCCGACCTGATCCTCGGCTGCGACCTGGTCGTTTCCGGCTCGCGCAAGGTGCTGTCGGCGGTGCGCGAGGGCGAGACCGCCTTCGTCGTCAACACGGCCGAGGTGATGCCGGGCGACTTCGCGCGCTCGGCCGACTTCTCGCTGCCGACCGAGCGGCTGAAGAAGGCGATCCGCCATGCCGCCGGCGACAGCCACGCCCATTTCTTCGACGCCACCCGCGCCGCCACCGTGCTGTTCGGCAATTCGCTCGGCGCCAACATGTTCATGCTCGGCATCGCCTGCCAGAAGGGCGCGCTGCCGGTGTCGCCGGAGGCGGTGGAGAAGGCGATCGAGCTCAACGGGCAGGCGGTGAAGATGAATGTCGACGCCTTCTGCTGGGGCCGGCGCGCCGCCCACGAGCCGGACCACGTGCAGCGGCTGGTCGACGCCTCCCGCAACCCGGCCGCCGGCGGCGCAGTCGCGCAGACGCTCGACGAGATCGTCGCGCGCCGCGTCGAGTTCCTCACCGGCTACCAGAACGCGGCCTATGCCGACCGCTACCGCGCGGCGGTGGCGGCGATCGCCAAGGCCGAGGAGGCGGCCGTTCCCGGCTCGACCGCCGTGACCGAGGCGGTCGCCCGCAACCTGTTCAAGCTCATGGCCTACAAGGACGAGTACGAGGTGGCGCGGCTCTATACCGACGGCTCGTTCGGCCGGAAGCTCGCCGGCCAGTTCGAGAGCTGGGACCGGCTGGAATTCCACCTCGCGCCGCCCATCCTCGGCCGCAAGGGGCCGGACGGCAAGGCCAGGAAATCGAGCTTCGGGCCGTGGATGATGAAGGGCTTCGCCATGCTCGCCGCGCTCAAGGGATTGCGCGGCACTGTCCTCGACGTTTTCGGCTATACGGCCGAGCGCCGGATGGAGCGCAGGCTCATCGCCGAATACGAGGCCGACCTCGACCTGATCCGCTCCTCGCTGGCGCCGGGCAGGATCGAGGCGGCGGCCGCGCTCGCTTCCGCGCCGGCGCTGATCCGCGGCTTCGGCCACGTCAAGCAGGAGGGCGTCGCCCGGGCTCAGGTCGAGCGGCAGCGGCAGCTCAAGCGGCTTGCGGCGCAACCGGAGCCGGCGTTGAAGGCCGCTGAATGACGATGCTTCGCTCAATAAGCATTTCTTAATGCGAAGTTGGCATTGTCGGACCCTGGGGGCGGTGCTTCGGTATGCCAAAGAAAACCAGGAACGAGCTTCCGCTCGACATCTATATCCGGTTCGTCCAGACGCTGTTCCGCGATAGCGGGACGCTGCTCATCGGCATCCTCGCGCAGGCGCTGCTCGCCGTGCTGGTCCTGGTCAAGACCGCCAACCCGATCTATCTCTTCGTCGCCCTGTCCATCCTCGGCGTCGGCATGATGCGGCTCGTCATCATGCGCAAATGGCACGGGGCGCCGCCGCCGGCCGACCGCGCCGAAGCCAGGAAGATGGAGAACGTCTACATCCTGTGGGGCACGCTGCACGCCTCGACGCTCGGCCTGTTCTGCTTCGCCGGCATCTACTGGGCCCACGACCAGTTCGCCGAGATCGCCTCGGTCTGCGTCACGCTAGCCTCGGTGACGTCGATCGCCGGC
>DAOMOI010000280.1:0-3709 GCA_035444225.1 Aquamicrobium sp.
GCCGACCGGGCCGAGGCCGAGCGGATGGAGAACGTCTACATCCTGTGGGGTACGCTTCACGCCTCCACGCTCGGCCTGTTCTGCTTCGCCGGCATCTACTGGGCGCAGGACCAGTTCGCCGAGATCGCCTCGGTCTGCGTCACGCTCGCCTCGGTGACGTCGATCGCCGGCCGCAATTACGGCTCGCCGCGCCTGGTCATGTTCCAGATCGTGGCCGCGACCTGGCCGATCTCGCTCGGCTTCCTGCTGCGCGGCGACGTCTACCACGTCATCCTCGGCCTGCTTTCCGGCCCGTTCTTCTATGCGATCCGCAAATATGCCGAGATCGTGCGCGACGTGCTGTTCTCGGCGCTGAACGCGGAAAAGACCGCCAAGCGGCTGGCGCAGCGCTTCGACCGGGCGCTCAACACCATGGGCTCGGGCCTGATCATGCTCAGCTCCGAGGGCCGGGTCGTGGTCGCCAATGCCGAGGCCGCCGCCCTGATGCGGGTCAGCCATCCCGACAGGCTGCTGGGCCGCACGCTGCCGGGCCTGCTGATGCGCGGCGTCGCCGGCGGCGTGCTCAGCCTCAAGGATTCGCGCTATGCCGAGGCCCAGCTCGCCCGCGCGCTGGGCGAGGGCAGGGACAGAAAGGTGCTGCTGCGGCTGGCGGACGGCCGCTATTTCGAATTCTCGGCCCGCGAGGGACGCGACGAGCTGGGCGTCATCACCTTCGACGAGGTGACGGCGCGCGTCGAGGCGGAAGAGCGCATCCGGGCGATGGCGCGCTATGACAGCCTGACCGGGCTGCCCAACCGCGCCTGGTTCCACGAGCTGGTTTCGGACGAGGTGTCGATGGGCGATCCCGCGCGCCATGTTGGGCTCGTCGTCTTCGATCTCGACGACTTCAAGAGCATCAACGACACGCTCGGCCATCCGATCGGCGACGGACTGATCTGCGCGGTGGGCGAGCGGCTCTCGCGGCTGACCGGCGACGTGCGGGTGAGCCGCTTCGGCGGCGACGAGTTCATGGTCTTCTTCAACGACGTCAAGGACCGCGACAGCTTCGCGCGGGCCGTGGATGACGTCTTCCGCGGCATCCACGGCGAGGTCGAGGTCGCCGGCCATACGCTCAGGATCCAGGCCAGCGCCGGGGCGGTGCTGGCGCGGGCGGGCACGGCCTCCGTCGACGACATGATCGTGCGCGCCGACCTCGCGCTCTACAAGGCCAAGGAGAACGGCAAGAACGGCTGGCAGCTGTTCGAGGACGAGATGGACCGGGCATTCCGCGACCGGCAGGTGATGAAGGCCGAGCTGCGCCAGGCGATCGAGACGGAGAGCCTGCGCATCGTCTATCAGCCCATCGTGTCGATGCAGACCATGCGCATCGCCGCCTGCGAGGCGCTGTGCCGGTGGAACCACCCGGAGCTCGGGCCGATCTCGCCGGCCGTGTTCATCCCGCTCGCCGAGGAGATGGGCGTCATCTCCTCGATCAGCGCCTTCATGCTCAAGGCCGCGACCGCCGAATGCTCCCTGTGGCCGGAGCCGGTCTGCGTCTCGGTCAACCTGTCGGCCAAGGATTTCCGCAACGACGACATCATCGGCAAGGTGCGCGAGGCGCTCGCCGCTTCCGGTCTCGCGCCGGCGCGGCTGGAGATCGAGGTGACGGAGACGGCGCTGCTGGAAGACCGGACGCAGATGCGCCGCCATATCGAGCAGCTGAAGGTGCTCGGCGTGCGCATCGCGCTCGACGATTTCGGCACCGGCTATTCAAGCCTGAGCTATCTGCACACGCTGCCGCTCGACAAGATCAAGATCGACCGCTCCTTCGTGGTCGACATCAACCGCGACGCCCGCTCGCTGGCCCTGCTCAAGGGCGTGGTCGACCTGTCGCGCTCGCTCGGGCTTGCCGTCACCATCGAGGGCGTCGAGACCTTCGACCAACTGAAGGCGCTCGACGTCGAGATCAAGCCCGACCTCGTGCAGGGCTTCCTGTTCGGCTCGGCGCTGACCGCCTCGGGCATCCGCGTCATGTCGGACGTCTCCTGGCCGTTCACGCAGGACTCCGCCGGCGCCGAGACCCGCCCGGTCATCTGATTCCCTTCCCCCGCCCCGGGGGCATCCCCGCTGATCGACGCAGTCCAGCCGGGGCTGTCTTTTAACCAATTGTTAAGGTTAACATTGGGTTAATCGAATATCCGGCATTTTTGCCTTTGAACCTGCGGCCCGCGCGCCTATCGTTAACATGACGTAAAAGGCGATGTTCGCTAACGGGTGACGAGGGGCCGGGCATGAATGCGAAAGTCACGACGCTGCGCGGCGCGGCGGGTGCGAAGACGGGTTCGGACGACCTCGGGGGCGGCGCGGGCCCGTCGAGCTTCGCGCGCAACATCTCCGCCATGCTGGAGCGCACCGAGTACCGGCGCTGCGAGAGCGGCGAGGACCTGGAGGCGATCTACCGGCTGCGCTACGCCGCCTACCGGCTCGCCGACCTGGTGCCGGAGAACCCCGACCGGATGGTGACGGACGCGTTCGACGACCTGCCCAACTGCCATCGTTTCGGCGTCTATGTCGACGGCAACCTGGCCAGCACGATCAGGCTGCACGTCGTCACGGCGGCGACGCCGCAGTCGCCTTCGGTCTCGGTCTATCCCGACATCCTGCTGCCGCGGTTGCGCGCGGGGGAGCGCTTCATCGACCCCAGCCGCTTCGCCGCCCATCCCGATTGGATGCGCGTCTATCCGCAGCTTCCGTATCTGACGCTGCGGCTTGCCGGCATGGCCTGCTTCCACTTCAACGCGCCCTATTGCATCTCGATGATCCGCGAGGACCATGCGGCGTTCTACAAGCGCGTCTACAAGTCGCGGCCGATCGGCGAGGCGCGCGACTATGGCGGCGTCATCAACTGCGCGGCGCTGCTCTATCAGGCCGACGTGCTGGCGATCCAGGACGAGACCTTCGCCCGCTTCCCGTTCTTCTGGTCGTCGCGGGTCGAGCAGCGGCTGATGTTCAGCGCCACGGCGCGGGGCGAGCCGGCGCCGCTGACCATCCTGCCGACCGCCCGTTACATGGACCGCGTCGCGGCGTGAGACGTGGACCGCACGGATTCCGTGGCGGGCCGGAGTTTCTTGTCTTTCGGCCGTGAGGCGTTCATAAGCTTTTGCAGGGATGCGGGTCGCACGGTGGAATAGCCCGCGCGTCAGAGGCTCATGAATGCACGCGAAGACATTGCCCGCTCGGCGATCTGGGCCGGCGAGCTGACCGAGGACGAACTGGACCGCGCCCGGCGCGGCCTCACCGAGCGCCATTTCTCCAAGGGCGCCTATATCTGCCATCGCGGCGACAGGCTCGACCACTGGACCGGCGTCGTCACCGGGCTGGTCAAGATCAGCGCCATCTCGCGCGCCGGCAAGGCGATGACCTTCGCCGGCGCCACCGACGGCGGCTGGTTCGGCGAAGGCTCGGTGCTGAAGGACGAGCCGCGCCGCTACGACCTCGTCGTGCTGCGCGACACGCGCCTTGCCATGATGTCGCGTTCCACCTTCATGTGGCTCTACGAGAACAGCCGCGGCTTCAACCGCTATCTCGTGCGCGCGCTGAACGAGCGCATGGGCCAGTTCATCGCCACCATCGAATATGACCGCATCCTCGCGCCCAAGGCGCGCGTGGCGCGCAACCTGTCGTGGTTCTTCAACCGCGTGCTCTATCCCAATGCCGGCGATTCGGTGGA